>DCIW01000119.1:31440-34738 GCA_002317225.1 Prevotellaceae bacterium UBA1716
ACTTCCTGATATGTGTTCATGCGCTCTTCGATGATAGGACGGATAGTATCTTCGCCAAGCACATACTTACAAATGTCAATACGGTGGAGGTCACGACTCGAACGAGTGAGGAAGAGTTCCTTATCGTTGCCGAGCCATATGTATTGGAGTTCGTGGCGGTCACGGTCCTTCTGTTCACGTGGCTTGTAACCGAGCGAGAGCGACTGGTCCTTGAATGCAGCGCAGTTGATTTCCTTATATGTGTTGCCTTCCACATCAAACACGTACATGTGGGCTTGTGGAATCTCCTTGTCGCCAGGCATCTCATACTTATACGATTCGAGAGTAGGACGAGGACTTGCCATCGAGTTGATTACCCAGAGTTCCTTCACCTTGCGGTTGTCTTCGAGAGTGACTGCAAAATGCTTCGAATCGGGACTCCAAACCACCCACTGCCCTTTGCGCTTTCCGTTGGCGAGTGTATCGGTGTTGAGATAGCTGTAAGGCATTCCGAAACCGAAGTCCTTCTCGCCGAACTGAGTGAGTTGGGTCTCCACGATGAGCGAGTCGAGTTTCTTCTCGTCGGTCTTCTTCTTGTCGTTCTTCATGGCGTTGTCCTTGAGCTTTTCGTAGTCCTCGCGCGACATCTTATATAGGTTGAAATCCTTTGCGAACACTACAGTCTTGCCATCAGGCGAGATGCTTGCCCAATGTGGGTACACCTGCTGCTTCCACTTGTTCTCGATGCGAGTGAGCTTGCGAGAGTCGGGATTGTATGAGAAGAAGAAAGTCTCGTTGCCCTTGGCAGGCTTGTATTCGGAGAGGGTGTCTTCCTTGATTTCGTTCTTTGTATCAACATAAAACTCAAACGTGCCATCTTCCTTTGCCTCAAGACCACGGATTGGGAGTTGTTCGGCAATGGTTGGGTCGTGAGTTATTTCGGTGAGTTCGGCAGCGAGTTGCTCACGATCGAAGAGTGGTCGCTTGCTCTTTGCGGCAGGATTGACGAGATACCAGTTCCAGCCTTTGCTTGTCTTGTAGGCATACCAGAACTTGTCGCCCTTTGGAGTCCAGTGCGGGTCGACCTGTGTGGAGAAAAGCATATTTGTGAGCTTGCCTCCCGAGAACTTTCGTGCCTGATTGTAGTCGGCATCGTAGTCGTAAGTCTGGGCATCGATTGCGAGTGCAACAACCAGCATCAATATGAATGAGAAAAACTTTTTCATAATAGTTCAGTTAATTATTTTTTCTACTGCAAAGATAGTGTTTTTTTTTGAGAAAACCAAATATTTACATAGTAAACGGGCTATTTGGGCACTATACCTAATCAATTTGATGCAATCCTTTAAATGTTTTGCACAAAAGTATTAAGAGTTTGGGATGAAAGCATTAAGAGTTTTCGGGGTGTGTTAAGAGCTTTTTGAAGAAAAGTGTTACAAAAATCGTTGTAACAAATTTTATTTTATTTTAATTTTCCCGAGCCGCATATATAGTATATTATTAAAGATATATATGAACATTCATGTCTTATATAACCATTTTATATTATAATAATATATATAGAAAATTAAAGGCCGTTACGGCAAAAAAAAACAAAAAAAAGACTTGTAACACATTTTTGTAACATAATTAAAAAATACCCCCTTGTAACACTTGTAAGCTATTGAAACACAATACAATACATCCAATTTATTACAAGGCATTACAAGGGTATTACATCGTAACACCTCTCTATAGTGCTGAAAATCATATGGTTATACCAAAAATCGTTACAGATTTGTTACAAATAGTGTTACAAACGAAAAAAATAAAATATCGTATATTTGGACTTCTCAAAATAAACACCTACCTTTGCAGCAGGATTTGAATTCCACATTATTATTTTTGAAAAACGAACAAAAACTATGGCACTTGTAACTCTTAAGACCTGCGACAACACATTCCATGCAGAACTCATAAAGGGAGCTCTCGCATCAGAGAATATCCCTTGCGTCATTCAGGGCGAAAACATGAACGCTCTTTACGGTGGCATCTCAGCAATGCCAATCAAGATACTCGTAAACGAAGAGCAACTCGAAGAGGCTTTGGCCATCATCACAAATGATTAGAACTCTAATAATTATACTCTCGCTCATAATGCTCAATACACCACTCAACTCTTTGGCACAGAACGAACTGCACAATGGCGACTTGCTCTTCAATGTGACCGACACAACAAGTGCAAGCGATTTTGCCAAGTCTATCGTCGGTTCGACCAAAGGCATCGACCATCTGCAGGTGAGTCATGTGGCTATGGTGTGCATCGAAGACAGCGGCGTGTATGTGCTTGAGGCAACCGCCAGGCATGGTGTGTGGATGACCCCTCTTGCCGACTATCTCGCCGATGCCGACAAAGACGAGGATGGGCGACCTATGGTCCTCGTAGGGCGTGTGAAGGAGGATTTCGATGTGGATGCTACCATTCGCAACGCAAAGGCGTTTTTAGGATTGGAATACGATTTTGTGTTCAGTCCTACGGACGATGAGATGTATTGCTCTGAATTGGTGCAGAAGTCGTATGTGGACAAGGAGGGCAAATTGATATTCGGCACTATACCTATGTCGTTCCACGATGAGGAGGGCAGGATATTGCCTTATTGGATTCATTATTATCTGAAGCGTGACCTCGATGTGCCGGAAGGCGAACCGGGAAGCAATCCGGGCCAGTTGTCGAGGGATAGTAAGGTGGAGATAATGAGGATAGAATGGGAGTGAGGGCTGAGCAAGGGCTGGTATCGAGTGCTGCTCACAGGTGTTGCTCACGGGTGCTGCTCACGAGTGTTTTTAAAGTGTTTTTTGAAAAAACACGATAATGACACTTTAAAAGAGTAGAGGCAGGTCGCCATATAGGGATCTGCCTCTATTTATATTAAGTGGGGAGCTTAATCGATTACTACTCATCCACCCTTGTGCTTAGCGCCTTTTGCTTCGGCCTTCTTTCATCGGCCTTGCACAAGTCGAGCACTGCGCCCCAAGAGCACGTAATCGATTATCAATCGATTACTACTCTTGTCCAGCCATGCTTATCTTCAATAGTGCCATACTGGATGCCTACGAGAGTCTTGAAGAGCTTCTCAGAGATAGGACCTGGCTTGTCACCAAATACATAGCTCTTGCCAGTTGCAGGGTCATCGATGCGTGAGATTGGAGAGATAACTGCTGCTGTACCACAAGCACCTGCCTCTTCGAATGTCTCAAGTTCTTCTTCTGGAATAGCACGACGCTCAACCTTGATGCCAAGGTCTTCAGCAAGTTGCATGAGCGACTTGTTTGTGATTGA
>DCIW01000119.1:34815-35092 GCA_002317225.1 Prevotellaceae bacterium UBA1716
GCAGCACCAGCCTCATCGATATACTTCTTCTCCTTTGCATCGAGATAGAACTCACAAGCATATCCCATATCGTGTGCCTTCTGGTTAGCCTGAAGCGAAGCGGCATAGTTACCACCTACCTTATATATACCTGTACCGAGTGGTGCAGAACGGTCGAACTCACGAATGATAACGTATGGGTTAGCGAAGAATCCACCCTTGAAGTATGGACCTACTGGAGTAACGAAAATAAGGAAGAGATATTCGTTTGCAGGGTGAACACCTACCTGAGCACCTG
>DCIW01000048.1 GCA_002317225.1 Prevotellaceae bacterium UBA1716
GACAACATCATCATCTACAAGGGTTATGACAAGTCGAACCTCGTTGAGGTGGTTGATGGCAAGGTGACAGTTCTCGAAAACGACAACTACATCAAGTTTGCTCCAAAGTCGGGTTGCAAGATCACATCGCTCACAGTGAACGGAGTAGAGCAGTATGCTGACTACGAAGGTGCATATTCTGTAGCAATTACCGAAGGTGCTCAGATTGTAGTTAAGACTTACGCAATCGTTCGCGACAAGAAGGCTACAGTTATCGTGAAGAACATAGAGGCAGCAAACTACGGTTTCTCATTCATGCGTTCAGACCGTTCTGCAATCAGTCTTGTTGAAGGTGAGAACGAAATTCTCTTCTCTGAAGAGGCAGATGCTCCATTCTCTCTCACAGCTTACGGTAGCGACCTCAACATGATTGTTTACCTCAACGGCGAGAAGGTAAATCCTTACTACGAAGGTGGTACTTCATACACAGATATCAACCTCAAGGATGGTGGTCTTCTCGAGATTTACCTCCAGGGCGGTGAAACAATCGTTGGCATCAACAGCGTGAAGACTATCGCAAATGGCTCTGCACTCAATCTCCGTGGTCAGCGTGTAGATGCAAATGCCAAGGGCTTTGTGATTATCAACGGCAAGAAGTATTTCAATAAGTAATACTCCCTTTATATTTTATACATGAAAAAAGTAATCCTATTTGGAATAATATCTGTTTTGGCTGTGGCAGCAAATGCCCAGTCAAAACTTGATATGCAGAGTCGCATGAAACTCGTGAAGGAGCGCATGAATGTAGCTGCTCCTGCCGAGGGCAAGAAGCGTGCGGCTGTGAAAGCAGATGAGAAGGCGTGGACAACCGCTTTCGTAGAGTTGAAGGATGCAAACGACAAGGCTGAACTCGAAGCTTCAGGCACAAAGATACTTCGCCAGTATGGCAATGTGGTTATCGTTGCTGTGCAGATGGACGAAGTGGAGAATGTGGCTAACCTCAAGAGCATCAAGCGTATGCAACTCTCACGCGAAGTGAAGAAAAAGTTGAACGATGCACGTCGCGTAACTGGTATCGATAAGATTCATTCAGGACTCGACCTTCCTCAGGCATATACTGGAAAGGGCGTTGTGACTGGTCTTGTGGACAATGGTTTCGATGCAAACAACATCAATTTCCGCGATAAGAACGGTAAGACTCGTATCGGCTATATGAGCCGCTACATACAGAGTTCTGCATCGAAGGATGGATATGTTTGCTACAACTACTACCCAGATGGTATGCTCCCTGATGATGATGAACTCACATTCTCGGTTGAGAGTTTCACTTCCGACGGCTCAGAAGACTATCATGCCACCCACACTTGTGGTATCATGGCAGGTGGTTATACGGGCGACATATCGTATAGTGTGATGGCAAACGAGGCAGGCGACTCGAAAAACGTGACTGGACCAAACCCATATTATGGTGGTTCTATCGACTCCGAAATCGTATGCTCGTGTGGCGACCTCGTTGACACATTCATCGCGATGGGTGTGGAGGATATCGTGAACTATTCGCTCTATTCGAACGGATACGACCAGAACTTTGAGCCTCTCGCTCCAAAGCCATGCGTGGTAAACCTCTCGCTCGGTTCGAATCTCGGTGCTCACGACCCAAACTATATGTTCAACTACATCCTCGACTACTTCTCTGATTATGCAACTATCTGTGTAGCTTCGGGCAACGAGGCCGACTATCCAATCGCTTGCAGTAAGGTGCTCACAGCAGAGGATCCAAGTCTCAAGACTCTCATCCATCCTATTTACGAAGGCGAATACTCCAACGGAAGCACTACATACTACAACCTCCGCTACGGTTCTTCGCTCATCTATGCTGACGACAACCGTCCTTTCGAGGTTCAGGTGGTCATCTACAACAAGAAGCGTGGCACTATTGCAAAGCGTTTCAGCGTGGGCGAAAACACTGAAGGCAATATGGTTATCTGGACAACTGGAGGCGACTATGCAGTCTCGGGTGCAACCGAAGACTTGAGTTTATCTACTAAGTTTAATGGTTACATCGCCATTGCAACTGCTCTCGACGAAGACCTCAACCGCTACTATGCAGGTGTGATGTACTACACATCTGACAATCAGCTCAATAATGCCGACGACAACTATATTCTTGGTATCGTGGTGAATGGTGAAGATGGTCAGCGTATCGACATCTATGGTGATGATGGCTACTGCTACTTCGACGCTTATGGTCAGGAAGCAAAGGGATTCCAGAATGGTTCGCGCAACGGTACTATCAGCGATATGGCTTGTGGCTACAAGACTATCTGCGTAGGTTCGTACAACATCAAGAACCATTGGGCATCTATGGACGGCTACTCATACGGATATGATGGTTTCCCACAAGGCGCGGCATCACGCTTCTCTTCATACGGAACTCTTGCCGATGGACGTAACCTCCCACACATTTGTGCTCCAGGTACAGTGGTTATTTCTTCAATCAATTCATATTGCGTGGAAAATCCTTCGATGGGATTCACTGATGTGGCACTTCAGGGCAAGTACGTGGAGCCTTCAGGTCGCACAAACTACTGGATGCAGGAGCGTGGTACATCAATGTCAACTCCTTTGGTAGCAGGTGCTGTAGCCCTTTGGCTCGAGGCTAATCCAGACCTTACAAGCACTGAGATTCGTGACATCATCATGAAGACTGCTATTGTTGATGAAGACGTTAATTCGGGCGATCCAGTTCAGTGGGGTGCGGGCAAATTTGATGCTTATGCAGGTCTGAAGGAAGTGCTTCGTCGCAAGGCAAATTCCATCGAAAGCACATCAGCTGATAAGGGTTCTGACATCGTTATCTCACAGGTGGGTGATCGTCAGTTCCGTGTGCTTGATGCTGGTGCTAAGGCTATGAATGTAACAGTCTACAACGCTATGGGTCAGCAGGTTTCAAACTCTACAGCTAATGGTGATGAGACTCTCATCAATGCTTCCGGATGGAACAAGGGCATCTACCTTATCAAGGCAAACAACTCTCGTGCCCAGCGTGTTATCGTAAAATAATCTCCCTCTCTGAAAAACAATTCAAATGAACAAGAATAAATTCGTATTATCAGTGCTTTTTGCACTTGCTGCGTTCTTCGCCCTCCCACTCACATCGATGGCACAAGACGAAGAACCAATCATCACATTCAAGACTACCCTCTACGAAGACAAAGGTGAGTCGAACGCCTTCTCACTCGCTATCGGTGCGGTCGAAAAAGGTGTGTATGTGGACATCGACTGCGGTTACGGAGCAGAGGAACTCGAAGTTGATGTTGCTGCTCTCGAAGACTCAGGCGACCTCGGCGGCTCTTTCTTCTCGGGCAAGGTATCCAAGGAAGGCGTGGTGAAGATTTATGGCGACCCAACCAAGATCGACTACTTCAATGCTTCGGGATGCTATATCACTGACATTGAGTTTCATAAGGACCTCAACCTTCAGATTCTCAACCTTGAGTACAACTCGCTCAAGACTCTCAACGTGGACAATATGAAGGAACTCCAGGTGCTTTGGTTGTGCGACAATCCATTCACCAAGGAGACACCTCTCAAGATTGGTCGCTTGGAAAAACTCCTTATCCTCGACATCGCTCAGGTGGGATATGTTTCGCCCGACTTCGACTTGAAGAACTTCCCTTCGTTGATGACTTTCAACGCATTCTATGCCACTACCCTCAAGACTGCCGACACTTCAAAGTGTCCTAACCTCGTGAGTCTCTCGCTCGATATGACTGCTGTGGAGTCGGTGGATGTGTCACAAAACCCTTACCTCTCAGTGCTCAATGTAGCTGACTCTCGTGTTAAGTCGTTCGATATCACTAAGAACCCACGACTCACCGAACTCTATTTCGGCCATCAGTCGGGTACGGTAAATACTGATATCAAGGTAGATGCAATCGATGTGACTCAGAACCCAGAACTCTACATCATGTATGGTGGCGGCAACAATCTCAAGACTCTCGACATCTCGAAGAACCCTAAACTTATGGCTCTTTCCGTGCCTTACAACTATCTTGAGACTATTGATGTGTCAAACAATCCTGACCTCTATACTGTCAACCTCTCATACAACAATTTCGGTTTCTCAACTCTCCCTGCCGACCCAGGCGTTTGGAACGAATACTACTACGAACAGCGCGACTTCATCCTTCCTGATTATATAAAGGTGGGCGATGTAATCGACTTCTCCGAAAAGGTGCTTCGTGCTAAGTCTGTCACTCTCGGTCGTGTTTATTTTGTGGAGAAGGACAACCCAACTTCTGCTTACGAACTCGATGCAAGCTACTACACTTACGAGGACGGTAAGGTGACTTTCCTCAAGCCTGTAAGCAAGCAGTGCTTCATCGAATACTCTAACAGCGAACTTGGCGAATTCAATCTTCGCACCGAATTCTTCACGGTTCGCAGTGCCGAGGATTATGGCAAGGATATCAAGTATGTAGACTTCGCAAGCGGTGCTCCAACTGGTGCTAAAATCAGTATGGGAGTTGGTGTGGTAGGTGCTTCGAAGGCTAATCCTGTTGTTGCAAAGGTTGACTTCGGTGATGGCGAACTCAAGTCGTTCACTATCACAGACGAATTCCCAACATCTGCCAACATCTCAGGTACACGCGAGGGATATCAGAACTTTGCAGTTTATCTGCCACAGGGCAATTATGTGTCTTCGCTCGCAATCAAGAACCTCAGCATCACAAACATCAGTTTGACTGAACTCACTAAGCTTGAGAACCTCGAACTCCCTAACACTGAGCTCTATAGCATCGACCTCTCTTACAATGCAAACTTGAAGAACCTTGACCTCTCGGGCAACTATCTCAAGACTCTCTCGCTCAAGGGACCAAGCAACTACTTCTACAAGTCGCAGCTCCACGATGTCAATATCTCAAACAACCAGCTTGAGACTCTCGAACTCGACGACTATTATGCTCTCCACAACTTCAATATCGCTAACAATAAGTTCACCGAAATTGACCTTTCAGATGCTGATAATCTCATCTCACTTGATGCATCAGGCAACCTCTTCGAATCGCTCGTACTCACTTACAGCGAGCAAATCAAGAGTTTCAATGCTGCCAACAACAATTTGACTGAGCTCTACATCCCAGCAACTGCTCCAGTAGAGTATATGAACATCTCGGGCAATAAGTTCACTCTCAGCAATATGCCTGAGAATCCAGGTCTTGACGAGTCGCATTTCATTTATGCTCCTCAGCAGGCTATTGAGATTGCAACTACATCGCCTGGTGTTGACCTCACAGATCAGTTTGTGACTATCGACGGCAAGTCAACTCAGTTCGAATGGAAGCGTATGGATGGCGGTCTCTTCTTGAAGGGAATGGACTATACTGTCACTAATGGTGCCACTAAGTTCCTTAGCACAAATGTGGGTAAGGTTTACTGCGAAATCACTCATCCAAGCTACCCTGCATTCACAGGTGCTAATGTGCTCAAGACTACATACGTCACTCCTATCGATATGCCTAAGTGTGAGATTGCTTCGTTCGTGACCACTACTGAAGGCGAAGAGGTAACTCTCTCTCTTGCAGCTGTTAAGGATGGTACTTCAGTCTATTTCGACTGGGCTGGTGATGGCAATGTGAGCCAGTACACTCTCGGCACAACTTACCGTCGTTTCTATCCTACTACAAAGGGTAACGTGAAGGTTCGTGTTCTTGTGGCAGACGAGGCTGACAAACTTTCTGTCTTCAGTATCTCGGGTGCTACGATGAGCGATATCGACCTCAGCAAACTCGCTGATGTGCCTGCTATCACTGTTGCTGATGCGGGTCTCGAAACTATCAACGTACCTGCTTCGAACAAGCTCAACGAACTCAATCTCTCGGGCAATAAGCTCACTTCGTTCGACATATCCAAGTATCCTAACCTTATGTATATCTCGCTCAACAGCAACTCGCTCCAGAGCATCGACCTCTCTGCAGGCGAAGGACTTCAGTTGGCATACTTGGGCAACAACAAACTCACTGAGGTGACTCTCAAAAACCCTAACCTCTGGAACCTCGACCTCGCTAACAACAAGCTCGAGAACATTTCATTCGAGGGTTGTCCTTTCCTCTCACAGGTTTGGTTGACAAGCAACCAGTTCAAAAACGTTGACATCACTCCTGTAAAGAATACGCTCCAGGTTCTTAACGTGGTCGACAACAAGCTCTCGTTTGCCACTCTTCCACGCCCTACATCACGCCTCACAACTTACAGTTATGGCAATCAGGCACCTCTCACAGGTACTGTATCGGGTGGTAAGGTAGACTTCAGCGCAGAGGCTTCGGTTGATGGCACTCCAACCACTTTCCGTTGGTTCATTGGTGATGTTTATGTTGATGAGAATGACTCTATCCAGGGTGAGGAACTCTACATCGATGAGGAATACACAATTGAGAATGGTGTCACTACTTTCCTTCTCGAAGAAAAGTACACCAACCTTGTCTGCATCATGACCAACTCCGTTTATCCAAACCTCATGCAGTACACCGACTATGTCACATTCGATCCTAAAGATGGCTCAAGCAGCATCCAGAATGTGCGTATCAACACTGCCAAGTTTGAGGGCAAGTCATTCCGCATCAATGGTCAGCCTGCCGATGAAAATGCCAAGGGCATCATCATCAAGGACGGCAAGAAATACTTCAACAAATAGTATTTATCCTTTTCGCATATAGCAAATATCAAAGCAGGGCCCGATCAATTTCGAGCCCTGCTTGCTATTATTATCAACACTATACCGAAAAGAACACCAATGAAGAGCCACCGGTTCAGTCTGGGTGGTGGAGAGATGGGGGATGTGTGTTTCTCACTTGATATGCTCAGAGTGTCACACACCTGTTTTTTCTTTACCTCCTGACTTGTCTGTTCGATGCGACCATTGCTTATGCAGATATGCTTTACGAGATGTGACCGCTGATTTGGAACAACTGAATCAACATCAAGAGAATCAAACACAAACACATCGAACTGATCAAACACGAAACTGACATCACTACGTATGCTGTCCGATAGACATACATTGTGAATTGCCACCGAATCCGTCTTCTCCGTAACTGACATCCTCTTCGATCTACAGCTTGCGAGCAGCATCAACAGCATTGCAAGCAACACAACAACGATATATTCATACTTCCGTTTCATTACTATTACTTTTTTTTGCATCCATTTTATACCATCAACCGCTTCGCTCACATTCTATCTTTTTCAAACGAAAGCGCAGCGCCTAAAATGGCCTCAAATGGAAGCTAACATCTTAACTATCAGACTGAATCAAGGGGTCAGAC
>DCIW01000087.1:0-4050 GCA_002317225.1 Prevotellaceae bacterium UBA1716
TTATTTCTTTTTGTAAATTTCATTCAATTCGGTAGAGTTCAAAGGACAAAACCTACGTTCTGCCACCAAACGGAGTGCAAAGGTACGAAAGAAAATCAAGATTATTATTATTAGGAAATAAGAATTTTATAAAATATATGCATTTTTTTTGTTTAAATGTGTTTAAATGTCATTTTTTAGATGTACTTTTGCAAAACAAAACATACTTTAACAAACGAAAACGATGAAAAGACTCCTAATTTCCATACTTAGTACACTCTTTATTCTGACCGCTCAGGCACAGATATTCAACTTCGGCTTCCAGGACCCTTATGCACAGCGACAGCGGGTGCAACAAGACCCTATCACTCCACCCGAATATAAAGGTGGAAACAGTAAACTCAACAAGTTTCTCGAAAAGAATTTCCAGACTCCAAAAGAACGTAAAAATATTGATGGCAGAATAACCGTTGCCTGTATCATCGGCACAAAGGGCAAGGTGATTGAAGCACAAGTTATTAAAGGACTCGAACGCGACCTTAATGATGAGGCTCTCCGTGTGGCAAAGAAACTCAAGTTCAAACCTGCCAAGCAAGGCAAGAAGAAGATAAAGAGCCGCTTTGATGTTGTTTTCCCAATTCTACATGGCCGCCTTTCATTCCTCGACCTTCCTACAACTGAGGTGTAAATAGATATTACTCAACAATATGACTTTCAAAACACTAATAATACTTTCGATATCTTGCCTCTGCAGTTTATGTGCATTTGCTGAAGATGAAGACGACGTGATGGCAACTGCTGAAATCGCTGCTATCGACTCCCTCATGTCGGATGCAGAGGCCGACAGCATCATTGCCGAAAACAAATATTCTCAAGGCACATCAGTTGTCGAAGTGCCTCGATACAACCGCTTCATAGCCCATCCGGCATCTCCCGACGACTCTATCAATACTCCAACCAATCCCTACTACAACTGGAAACGTGACATCACTTATGCGGGCCTTCCTTTGTTCGTGTCTTCTTTTATTTTAAAAGGCAATAAGACAGGATTCCGTTCCGCACGATTCAGTTTCGAACGCCAGTTCAAGAGCGAGATCGACAACTACACCCAGTATTCGCCTTATGCAGTAATATTGGGATGCAAACTCGCCGGTTATCACGGACGTTCCAACTGGGGCAGATTCCTCGTGTCTGCGGGACTCGCAAATGTGGCGATGGCTGTGAGTGTCAATTCGTTGAAGTATTCTATCAAGGAAATGCGTCCTGACAATAGCACTCGTAATTCTTTCCCTTCAGGACATACCGCAACCGCCTTCACCGCTGCAACCATTTTGCATAAGGAGTATGGTCTTACTCGTTCTCCGCTCTTCTCCATCGGTGGTTATGCCATTGCTACCGGTACTGGTGTGATGCGTGTGCTCAACAACCGCCACTGGATTTCGGATGTGGTGGCAGGTGCGGGCATCGGTATCCTCTCTGCCGAACTTGGTTATTTTGCTGCCGACCTCATCTTCCGCAATAAGGGCATCAAGCATTATGAGTTCGATAATCTCACCGACCCCAACCATCCTTCGTTCTTCGATATCCAGATGGGTATAGCGATGCATCCCGGCAAACTCGAGTTCTCCTATGACGACGCTTCCGTGCCTAACGACTTCATCCAACTCGGTACGAGTACCGTATTCGGTGTGGAGACGGCTTATTTCTTCAACAAGCACTTCGGTATCGGAGCATTGGCACGTGTCACCTCCACTCCTGCAAAGGGTTTGAACCTCGATGCCGATGATCGTGAGGCAATTGGCGACCTCAACAAAGTGCTTGCTGGTTTCACCGATTCGGAAGGACGTACACTTCCTGGAATGTACAATATCTATATTGATAATGCCAACTTCAACAAGGCTTCGTTCGATGCAGGTGCTTATTTCAATCTCCCTCTCGGCAAGAGTTTCGCACTCGGGGCAAAGGCGTTGCTGGGTGTGCGACTCGGTGATGGCATCTGTTACAAGGCAAAGAACGGTACTCCAAAAGTGGATAACGAGTATTCGCTCGTCAACAAGGTAGGCGAGTCTTACCCCATCTATTGGTACGAGGCAGAGGATGGCAGCCAGTTCCGTAGTACCGAACTCCTCGACCCAGACGTATCCAACGACTACAACTTCGTGCTTGAGAACGCAACCGAAGAGTTTGAGTGTATCAAGGTGAATGGAAAACCATCGTTCAACTACGTGCTTGGTGCGAGCATCACATGGCGATACAAGACCAATTTCGCGTGGAAGGCATTCTTCGATTTCGATTCGTCCAAGTCCAAATACACCTACAATGGTCGCTACTTCTCCGATGAGGCTCTCAAGCGCATCGCGAGTTCCTCCTTCCCCTCAGTCTATCCCGAAGCATGGGACGCCATCAGCCAGTCCTTCACCGGCCACTCGAACAAGGTGCTCAACCTCTTCACTATCGGTGGCTCCTTCTGTGTGAACTTTTGATAAAAGTGAATCAAGGGGTCAGACCCCTTGATTCGCTCTTCAAACGAAAGCACAGCGCTTAAAATGGCCTTAAATGGATGCTAACAATCTGTGAATCAAAGTGAATCAAGGGGCCTGACCCCTTGATTCACTTTGCTTTGATGTATTTCAGAACAAACAGTATGATGATTATGAGTGCTAATATCATATAGTTGTTTTGTGGCGGTTTCGTGGTGGATTCGACGAATATGTCTTTCTTCATCCTTGTTGAATCGGTGCTATTCGTAATCGATTTCTTCTCTGTGTTCGTCTTTATGCTCCCACCCTTTACCAAGATCATTTGGGAGTGCTGATTCGAACTTTCAGAGCCTTTTGGAATAGCATTGATACATGGATTGACACACGCATCCGTCACGATAATCATCGAATCAAAATCGAACTCAATATCCTCACACTCAAACATCGAATGGTTCAAGGTCGCAATCCTAACCGAATCCATCGACTCGGCAATACAGGTTTGCTTTGTTGAGCATGACGCAAGTAGCATAAGCACGAGTGCAAGCAAGAAAATTGCTATATATTCATACTTCCGTTTCATTACTATTTCTTTTTTTGCATCCATTTAATACCATCAACCGCTTCGCTCACATTCTATCTTTTTCAAACGAAAGCGTAGCGACTGAAATGGCCTCAAATGGATGCTAACAATCTAACAATCAGACTGAATCAAGGGGTCAGACCCCTTGATTCGCCATCTCGTAGCCCTTTCGGATAGAATCGCCAGTGATGAGAACTCCGTTTTCCACATAGGCCATTGCTTGCACGAGATAGACCATTTCTGATTCATTGCTCCAATGCAGCATCTGGTCGCGCCCGATGTGGCTAACTTCGCACACTCGACGGATATACGCCTCTGTATTGTTGTGATCTTCAGGAGGAGCCCATCGCCTCACGATCTGCTCAACCGAACACAATCCATACTTGCGCATGTATGTGCGAATGATGACGAATGCAGCACGAAATCCATACGCAAGACTCCGAAACTGGAAGAACTGTCTGTCAGTCTGCTCTGCACTCAAGCCTTGCCACTTGTCAACAATGCGCCTTATGTTGAGAGGGTTGTTGTTCCTAAGCCCCCTCACTAATTTTTTATTACTCATTGTTATCTTTTTTAAGAACACTAAATATACTTTTATAGTAGATAAAAAAAACTTTCTTTCTCTTCTTTCAAAGTCTTGTCTATGCCAATCCTTGGATGATTTTGTCGATTAAAATATCTGGAAGTCCCGAAGGGCTTACAAGGATTTTAAGCGACAGAAGCAGCCTGGGATTCTCGACAGAGAAGACCTCAAAGAGGAACAAATGAAAGTTTTTTTATTCCTCCACACCCAATGAACCCGATACAAGGTTTTTATGGTTTTTACAGGTTTTCACCGGTATTTTCTTCGTCCACCGAAGGTGTATGAATACGTTGTTTACTTACTATCGATGACACTCCAAAAATCGAAGTTGTCACCAACAAAAATTGAGCCACAAGGTACAGATTTGCCTCGGTCAAATCTCCTATAGGCGGAACTACGAACCCTGCAATGGAGAAAGCAACCGCCGC
>DCIW01000087.1:4095-4493 GCA_002317225.1 Prevotellaceae bacterium UBA1716
CTATCTTCGATTGAAGGGCTACAGACTTCTTAGACTTCTGCATACGCTACCAGTCTTGAATTTCGAAATTTCGAGATTTCGAAGTTTCGAAAATTCAGCTACTTTCCGTACACATCCTTCTTTGCCTCTGCATCAGCCTTCTTAGTGAGCACACGCTCGAACTGGGCATACTGGCGGAGGTTGGTAAGGTCACTGCCTGGATTGAACTTTACACGCACACGCTTGATGTTCTCAGCAGAGAAATCATCGAAAGTGCGGGCACCGATGCTCTTGAGCGATACAGAGAACTTACCGAGGTCGCCGAGCTTCACCGAATTGCCTGCAAGGAGGTTCTCACGGATACAGCTCACTGCCATAGTGAGGATACCCACGATGTCGCCCTTGGAGTACACGCAACC
>DCIW01000087.1:4708-4829 GCA_002317225.1 Prevotellaceae bacterium UBA1716
TACGACTTTTTGTTTATGTGCGCAAACAAATATTAACCATCTAATACGCTATGATACAGTTATATACGCAACAATACGATTCCATACTTTTACACACTTGTGCATTTGCTTATGTCCTATA
>DCIW01000098.1 GCA_002317225.1 Prevotellaceae bacterium UBA1716
GTCTTGCGGTTGCGTGGGTAGCTGTCGTACTGACGCTTCTCAAGGAAGAATTCGCGTGGTTCGTAGTAGTGCTCGTCGAGGATAGGAAGGCCAAGTTCATCAGCAAGCTTCCAACCTTCTTCGTAGTCAGGATTGCCTGGGTGAGAACCAGGACCGTCTGTACCAACGATTACGATTTCTGGGTAAGCAGCATGAATCTTCTTGTACATATACTTGAAACGTTCAACGAACTCAGGAGAAATCTTTTCCTCATTACCGATACCGAGATACTTGAGATTGAATGGTTCTGGGTGACCAGCCTCAGCACGTACCTTACCCCAACGAGTTGACTTGTCGCCATTTGCCCATTCGATAAGGTCGAGAGCATCGTCTACCCATTCGTCCATTTCAGACATAGGCTTAACATCTTGAGCCTGAGTTGGCCACATGCCCCAACCACCATTTGTACCTTGACAACTTACACCGCAAGGAAGGATTGGCACTGGCTGCATGCCCATATCTTCGCAAAGCTGGAAATACTCATAGTAACCGAGACCCATTGACTGATGATAGCCCCATGTGTTCTTTAAACCTTGACGCTGTTCGCGTGGGCCAACTGTGTTCTTCCAACGATATGTGTTCCAGAAACCGTCACCACCACCGTGAACTACACAACCACCAGGGAAACGCATGAACTTAGGATGCAAGTCTTCGAGTGCCTGTGCAAGATCCTTACGAAGACCATGTCCCTTGTATGTGTTCTGCGGCATGAGCGAAATCATATCGATATCAAGTTGGCCAACAGTCTGGGAAAGGATGCGGAGTGTTGCATTTGTGCTGCTGATTGCAGCATCGAAAGTAAGTGAATACTTCTTCCAATCAGTACCAACTACTTGAACCTGAGCATCTGCTATTACTTTTGGAGTTTTGCCTTCTTCAACGAGTGCAATACGAACAGTTGAATTAGTTTCGCCTACATTACGCATGAAAGCAGAAAATTCGTACTTATCGTGTGACTGAACATTGATTCCGCCATAACCATTATTGGAAATACCATAGCCTGTCCAACCGTCGAAATCTTTGTAGTGTCCAACACGTTCTGTGTGAAGACGCATATATGTTGGGTTGTTTGGATGAATAGGATTGTCCATTCGTACTTCCAACATACCGAGAGAGTGACCTGGACGAATCATTCTCCATGCTGTTGATGGGCCCCAACCGTCTTGCTCATTTGGATTAAACTCGAACGAACCGTTCTGAATCAATTCAGCATAAAGACCACCGTCGGCAGACATACTGATATCCTCGAAGAAGATACCGATGAGTTCGTCACTAATCTTTGTTCCACCTGCTGGAGCCTTATATTGGGCAGAGCAAAGGAGGCAAGATAAACTTAATGCAGATAATAATAATTTCTTCATGTAATGTAATAAATAATTAGTATTTCTTTTGCAAAGTTACACTTTATTTCTAAATACTTCTTAATTTTCGCATAAGAAATGTTTTTTATTTGTTCTTTTTCTTTGTGAAATTGATTTAAATATGTATCTTTGCCTTCACAATACCTATTATATGAAGAAACTTGAGATCACTTTTACCATTTATTCTTCAGAAGGCGAAGTAGGGGAGTCATCTATTATGCATGAGTTCCACGATAAAATAATACGAAGCATTTTGCGGGATGCTGCTGCTTTCAAGAAAGAATATGAACGCGACACAGGAGAATTGGTTCCTGATGGTGATTATGGCTATGCTGAGGGCATAGACTTGAATGATGTGCTCTTCGAATCACAATACGAAGATATATATAACGAATGTATTGAGGAGGCACGGAATATTACTTCCGCTTCAAAAATACGTATACTTATCGATACCGACTTGTCTATGTTATTGCAGAGATATGATGAGTTAGGTGAAGAATAAAAAAGAGAACGGAAACTTATTTTCCGTTCTCTTTTTTTAGTTCTGTTTGTTCTATAATTATCGTTTTGCTTCTATTCCGAAATAATAGAGAATTCTGCTCCACTGGCAAAGTCTGCTCCGTTTTGACTTGAGAGGGCTGTGAAGCGGATGTAGCGAGCTTTGCATGACTTATTGAAGTTCACTCGTTTAGTCTTGCTGTTGTTCTCGAATGTGCCTTCAGCTATCGGGCCAGTCCAAGTTTTGCCATCATTACTGATTTCTATCTTGTAATCCTTGATGTCACCATTGTGGCCACCATCTTGACGAGGCATATAAGTGAAACCCTTTATTGTCTTGATTGATTTGCAGTCGAACTCAATCCAATGAGGATATTTAGGAACTGTGATACTATACATTGTATGCCAGATAGTAGTAGGATCACCATCGAGGAGATTTTGTGCAGACTCATAATCGCCTTCTTCACTACTTACATAATTGATTTCGAGAGTGATGTTGTTATTGTTGTCTTTGATTTCAATCTTTGGATAACCGATTGCAGACTTAACATTTGCGTTATCTGTGAGATTGGTTGCTGCGTTGATTGGACGAATGATGATTGACATCTGATGAAGTTTGCCCATAACTCTATCTTGTTTGAGTGGGCCACCTTGACCACAACTATTTCCACCAAGACCTGTTACTTGACAATCAAGATGGAGGTATGTACCATCGCTCTCAGGAAGTTGGTAAGGATGTTGTGCAAGAGTCATCTGCATAGCACTCCAAGGAAGAGCGGAAGTTGACATCTTATCGCCACTAATGAACTGCAGACCAATACCATTATTCTTTGTCAAAGCACACCAACGAACATCTTCGCGATTGCCCATACTCTGTGGTTTTGGGAAGTTAACAAACTGATCCTTAACTTTGCTTTCGTAAATTCCGATAAACGAACCTGTCTTACGGTCGGCATAATTGTTGAGTGGTCCACGACCATAATAAGTATAGTTGTCAATTGTCTTTGGCATTTTCATAACATAACCCAATCGTGGTAATGCAAGTGCAGGATTGCTTGAGACGATGCTGCTTTCCATGTCTATTGTACCATCTTGATAAACTGTATAAGTAACAACGGAATTGAAATGGAAATCATCTGCAGTCATTTCGTTAACTACATCTATGCTCTCGTATGGTTCACCAGCCTTACCCGGACGATGGCGAAGTCGACCAGAAGTCTCACCTTGTGAGAAGATATTGTATGTGACAGAGATGCTTCCATCATTATTCTTTTTAATGGTAGGAGGAGCAGTAGTCTTGTGCTTCAGATTGTGAAGGCCGTTCATAACCCATTGATCACGAGCCCAGTTATCATTGTCTATAGGAGCACGGAAAGCATCAAGTTTAGGACCATTGCCTGATTCGATAAGATATGTTCCATTTATGCAGTAATTATTTATTGAACCATCCGAATCTTCAAACGACAAATTCCAACTTTCGCCTTGAATGTTAGTTGCAGAACCGCCTCTTGTCACTTTAAGTTCCTTCTTATCACCAGAAAGGATGGTAGGTTCGATAGTCTTGCCCAAATACAATTGTTCATCCATCTGCACATAACCTTTCTTTGCCCAAGGCATATCCTTCTTGAGTTGGAACTCGATGTTGAGGAGATATTCGCCTGGTTCGTCCATGTTTAGTGCATACATATAGGCGATATGTTTGCGAGGTTTCAGAGGACCGAATTCATCGCCTATGGTATTCGAATTAAATGTCTTGATTACTTTGCCGTCACGAACAACCTTAGCAACAACATCATAATCAAGTGATTGGAAATAGTTCTTGTTTTGTATCTTCAACTTAGCTATTTGCTTATTTCCTTTTGAAATGATGGTATCGAGAGTTACTCCTACGTTCTGATATACCTTCTTCACTTCAAAGTACTGAGGCTTAGGAGTGAAATCAGGAAGCAGAATACCATTCATGCAGAACATACCATCGTTTGGCCAATCACCATGGTCACCACCATACCCCATATACTTGATACCATCTGGAGTATATGTGTCAATTGCTTGGTCAACCCAATCCCAAATGGCTGCACCACAGAAGAAGTTGGTTGATTCAATTGCTTCCCAATAATCCACAAGATTGCCGAGCGAATTACCCATCGAGTGAGCATACTCAGATATATGGTAAGGATACTTGATACCCTTGTCAGTTCCCTTTACAGCATAACGAACCCAGTCAACACCTGGATACTGGTTACTACCCATATCCACGATGTCGTTATTTCGCTCATACTGTACAGGACGACTTGTATCAAAAGCCTTGATAGCATCGTATGCAGCCTTGAAGTTTTCACCAGGACCAGCCTCATTACCAAGACTCCAAATCACGATACTTGGGTGGTTGATATGTGCATGAACCATCTCCATATTACGAGCAACGTGTGCTGCCTTCCATTCGGTAGGATGAGAGAGTGATGCATTACCATAATAATACTCGTGACTTTCGAGATTGCATTCGTCTTCGAGATAGATACCATACTTATCGCAAAGATAATACATATAAGGATCATTACTATAATGCGACATGCGAATATGGTTGATATTAGCACGCTTCATAAGGAACACCTCCTCTTCCATCTGCTTGTGAGTGATGGCATGACCACGATCGAGAGAAGTCTCGTGGCGATTTACTCCCTTGAGTTTCACAGGTTTATTATTAACATAAAAATAACGTCCTGCAAGTCCGAATTCATCATCTTTTGCCTCTGTATCTTTGATTTCAACCTTGCATACACCGAAGTAAGTACTTACGCAGTCCATAATATTGCCCTTCTTATCCTTCAACATAGCTACAAGCACGTATCTGTTAGGAACTTCTGCACTCCAAGGTTTCAGTTGGGCTTCGTAAGTACGCTCCATCTTGGTGAATGGTACATTAGTTTGAGTCGAACCGCATACAGATTCTCCATCTATCTCGTCGCTGTAAAGACGAACAGGATATATCTTCACTTCTGGATTATAAGCTTTCTGTTTCTTCTTGCCTCCATCAACAATATTCATGTTAACCTTGATGGTTGCATGTCCGTCCTTGATGCTCTCTGTTCGTACAGCCAAGTCTTCAATCCTGACTTTTGGCATACTTGTTAGATATGTGCTTCGGAATATACCAGGCAGACGGAACATATCTTGTGCTTCAAGGAACGATCCATCGCTGCTTCTGTATACTTCAACCGAAACAGAATTCTCTCCTTTAATAATATAAGGTGTAATGTCAAATCTAGCTGTATTACGGCTGTTCTTACTGAAGCCGACATATCGACCATTTATCCAAAGATAAAAGAATGAGTCAACACCATCGAAATTGATGTATATATTACGTCCATCCCAATTAGATGGAACAGTGAAATTTCGACGATACGAACCAATCTCATTGCGGTACTTATAAGTGGTGAAACGCTGATCCTTTGGTTCACGCATTACTCCTTCCTTCCAATCATTCACCTTTACTTCGTGATAGAACATAACTGGTTGATTGACATATAGAGGAACACCATATTTCATTTCTCCATGCTTACCAAGACCTTGTACGTTCCAACAACCTGGCACTTCAATGTCATCCCAAGAAGATACATCGTAGTTTTGCTCATAGAAATTCTTAGGACGTTCATTAGGAGTGGCTACCCAATTAAACTTCCATGTGCCATCAAGGCATTTATAATACGAACTCTTCTGTGGAAGCACGCCTTTTGCTTCTTCCTCATTTGCAAAAGAGAACATATAAGCACGAGGCATTTCCTTGTTCAAAGCAAGTTTTTCGGGAGATTGCCATTCGTCTCCAACTGGTGCAAGTTGATGACCGTACTGGAAATTTGATATGTTTATTTCTTGTGCAAAGACTGGTGATGCCATTACAAAAGCAAGTAATATGAGGGCCTTTTTCATATTGTAAATAGATTTTAGTGCATTATTTGCTGCAAAGATAGAAAATAATTGCGAATAATAAGTTATGATTTATGATTTATTTCGTACCTTTGTCGCGAGAGAATGCGTTCGTTCTCCTATATCAAAGGTAATTTGTTATTCATATATATGAAAAGGTATCTGAAAGTTTCACTCATAGTGCTTGCCACTTTTGTAATGTCGGCAAATGCAAGTGCACAGACATACACTAACCACTATCCTCGCGAATTGCAGAAGATAGCGACAAAATGGATGAAGAAGGGCGAATGGAAGAATGGTTTCACGAAGGCCGTTCCTGCTCCGATGGTCAATGCTGTCGAATTCTATCTCCAATACAATAAGAATCCTGAGCAGTGGAAACAGTTGTTTGAGTGGCTTGAGAAGACCGATCTCCTTGCCATTCCTGCGGGTAAGCAGCCTATTCCTGGCACAGATCTTGTCGTTAGTGTCGAAGACAGCGAAAATTGGTGTTCCGAAAACGACCTAAAGGTTGGGAAAGGTAGTGAGAGCCATTGGCAAAAGATTGACTTCATGTATGTTGTGAAAGGAAAGGAAGGCTTCTGCCGACTTGATCATGACACTTCGACTCCGAATATCGAGTATCTTGCAAAGAAAGACCGAATGGAGTATAAGTTTGATGCAGACAAACTCGAGCATATCGAGAGCATCGACGGCACTTTCAATATCTTCTTTCCATGCGACTGGCATGTGGCAAAGGTGAAGACAAACGATCCTTCGCAGAAAATTCGAGTACTTGTAGTAAAGATGAAGATGGCGATGTAGTATTTAATAACTCATAATATGGCAAACTTTATTCAAAAGACATTAGAAGAAAATGAGAAGGTGATCTTCCAAGGTCGCCTCCATTGGTCGTTTAATTTCCGCTATACTGTATGGGGAACAATTTTGTTCCTTGCAGGCATCGGCGGTTGTATCGCTATCTCTGTTATGGCAGAAGAGGGCGACAATAATTCCCTCAAGTACATCGGCTGCCTTATTGCTGCGTTAATCGGCTTTTGCCTTATTGGTTTTGGCTACTTTATCCGAAGCAAGACCGAATTTGCTATTACTGATACCCGTTTCATCCAAAAGGATGGTATCTTTAATATCAAGATGACTGAGATTCCGCTCTTTAAGGTAGAAACCGTTAACTTCTATCAGACTATGCTCGACCGATTCATAAATACTGGTTCAATCGAACTTGTGGGTAGTGGTGGCACAAACCATCGTGTGGATTATGTGCAGAGGCCTTTCGAGGTACGCAACATCATTACTACCCAGATGAAGAGTACTAAAGGAGTAGAGGAAAAGATAAATCAGGGAAAGACAAATCAGGAAGAGACAAATCTGGAAAAGACTAATTGATTATGAAGACATTATTATTAATATTTGCTGCTATATTGTCTATGACAAGTTGCAATCAGAAAACAAAAGAGGCTACAAAGCCAGAGAAAGCCCTCGTATTGTATTACTCGCAAACAGGTGCCACAAAGACAGTCGCAGAAGAACTCCAAAAGCAGTTGAATGCAGACATCGAAGAGATTTATGCCGTTGACCCTTATAATGGGGATTTCAACGCCACTATTGCTCGTTGCCAAAAGGAAATGGCAGAAGGAATCCTTCCTGATATCAAAGAAATCAAGAGTGTGATAAAGGACTATGACGTCGTTTATCTTGGTTATCCTATTTGGTTCGGCAAGGCTGCCCCACCAGCACTTGCATTTGTTAAGCAATACGACCTCAGCGGTGTGAAACTCGTACCTTTCTGCACATTCGGCAGTGGTGGTAAGGATACTGGCGAAGCAAGTATCAAAGAGAACAGTATCGGCAAACTTAATATTATCGCCTCGTACGGACTCCGTAACGCTCGAGTGAAGTTTGCTCCTTCTGAAGTTGAGTACTTTCTCAAGAGCAATGGCTTGCTCGAAGGCGAATATGAGAAGAAGAACGATTTCTCTACTATGGCACCTGTGACAGGCAAGGAAACAGAAATCTTCAATCAGGCATGTGGCGACTACCCAATGCTTCATGCTACTCCTGTTCGTTTTTCTACTCGCAATGTCAATGCTGGTACTGAATATCTTTTCGAAGCAAAGGATAAGGGTATGGGCGGAGAAACTGACATCAAGATTCTTGTGAACGTTTATCACGAAAACAACCTCAAACCAGAATTTACTGAGGTAATTAGATAAAATCTCGCATTATAATGACATTACTTGAAAGTTTAAACAACAATGACCGCTTCGCAAACTCTATCGGTGCACAGTTAACAGAAGTTCGCGAAGGTTATGCTCGTGCTGAACTTATCGTTGGCGAGAACCATGTCAATGCTGCCGGAGTAGCTCAAGGTGGTGTTATGTACACTCTTGCAGACCTCACCTTTGCTGCTGTTGCAAATTGCCATGGTATTCTCACTCTCGGCATTTCAAATACTATCACCTTTCTCAAGTCTGGTCAACTCGGTGAAAAACTCATTGCAGAATGTACAGAAGTGCTTGATCATCACCGCATGCCATATTGCGACATCAAGGTGACAAATGAGAAGGGCGAACTCATTGCTGTTATGACTGGACTCGCTTATAGAATGAAGAAGGACTTTCCTTTCGATTCATTGATGTAGTTTTAACCCAAGTTTGACACATTA
>DCIW01000102.1 GCA_002317225.1 Prevotellaceae bacterium UBA1716
GGTTCGAGTCCGGGTATCCCAACACAAAAAGAGGTTAGCGTTTCTGCTAACCTTTTTTTGTGTCTCTATATGTTTGTTGTCGTTAAATCGAAATGTTGTGGAGAATGTCGAGCAAGTTGTGGTCGATAGCTCGGTTGTCACGAATAGCACGTGAGAATGGAACATAGACAATCTCATCGTTGTCAATACCAATCATGACATTACGCAATCCCTTGAGAAGTGCCTGAATACTTGCCGAACCCATACGACTTGCGATGATTCGGTCGTGTGCTGATGGTTGTCCACCACGCTGCAAGTGACCAAGTATTGAGATGCGGACATCGAGTTCTGGGTATTGTGCCTTGACCAGATCAGCATAATGCACCGCACCGCCTACTTTTTCGTTAGCGGCAACAAGCACGATACTTGATGACTTGGTCTTGCGGAAACCATTCTGTATGAAGTGATGGAGCTGCTCATCCTCAATCTCGATTGTTGGCACGATTGCTTCCTCACAACCGCTGGCAATACCAGAGTTGAGGGCAAGGAAACCAGCACCATCGCCCATTACCTCAACGAAGAAGAGGCGCTCATGACTTGTTGCAGTGTCACGAATCTTGTCTACCACCTGCATGATGGTATTTAGTGCAGTATCGTAACCGATGGTAGTATCTGTACCACAGAGGTTATTGTCGATAGTAGCAGGGATGGCAATACAAGGAATGTCATATTCCTGTGCGAAGATACGTGCGCCATGGATTGAACCGTCACCACCGATGACGATAAGCGCGTCGATCTCTTCCTTCACAATATTCTCGTATGCCTTCTTGCGACCGTCAGGAGAGAGAAAATCCTTCGATGGTGATGACTTGAGGATAGTACCGCCCTGCTGAATGATATTACTTACGCTGTGAGAACCAAATTCCACGATGTCGCCATCGATAAGACCTTTGTAGCCACGGTAGATGGCCTTTACCTTGAGGTTATTGTAGATGGCTGAACGGGTCACAGCACGGATGGCACTGTTCATGCCTGGTGCATCGTTGCCCGATGTGATAATACCGATTGTCTTAATTTCTGCCATAGTAAAAATGTTTTTTAATTTATAATGTGTTTGTGATGAATTGCTTGCATTGTTCCATAAGCCACTTCGGAGTGGATGTGGCTCCACAAATGCCAATACTTTCTGTATCTTTGAACCATTCGAAGTTGATGTCCGATGGTTTGTCTATCATATAAGAACGAGGATTGACCTTGCTGCATTCGGCAAAGAGAACCTTACCGTTACTTGACTTCTTTCCACATACAAAGAGGACCACATCGTGACGCTGAGCGAACTCACGGATATTACCGATACGGTTTGCCACTTGACGGCAGATGGTGTCGGAATAAGTGAACTGAGCACCTTCCTCTATGTTCTGCTCTATGTATGACACAATCTCACGGAATCCAACCAATGACTTGGTAGTTTGGGAGAAGAGTTTTATGTCTTTTGAGAAGTCAAGAAGTTTGGCGTCATCAAGGTTTTCGATTACGATGGCTGTGCCTTCAGTCTGACCTACAAGTCCAATAACTTCTGCATGACCGTTCTTACCGTAGATAACGATTTGTCCGCCTTGTTCGTAGGCCGCCTTGATTCGTTTCTGCAGATTGAGCACAACGGGACAGGTGGCATCTATAATTTGGATGTTCTGTTCCTTTGCCATCTCGTATGTGGAAGGGGGTTCGCCATGCGCACGAAGGAGTAGCTTTGTGTCCGACAACTTATTCAAATCCTCGTGCTCAACCGTTATGAGACCAAGGTTTTTGAGTCGTTCACATTCGCGTCCGTTATGCACAATGTCACCAAGGCAATAGAGGGATTCGCTGTGTGCCAATTCCTCTTCTGCCTTGCTGATTGCAGTTGTTACGCCAAAGCAGAAACCCGATCCTGTGTCAATTTCAATAACCATGCGTTCTGTTCGTCCTTTGTGAGATTTGAATTGTCAAGAACTACTGCATCCTCAGCCTGACGGAGTGGGGCTACCTCACGGTGAGAGTCGATATAGTCGCGTTCCTCTACGTTCTTGAGGATTTCGTCAAAGTTTACGACATCGCCCTTTGCTGTGAGTTCGTCGTAACGACGCTGAGCACGAACCTTAGCACTTGCAGTTACGAACACCTTGAGTTCTGCCTGTGGGAATACCGCAGTACCAATGTCACGACCATCCATCACGATGCCTTTCTCTTCGCCCATCGCCTTCTGCTGTTCAGTGAGGAAACTACGAACGAATGGGATTGCTGCGATAGGAGAGACGTGATTGCTTACTTCCATCTGACGGATTTCAGTCTCAACGAGTTCGTCATTAAGATATGTATCTGGACGCTGAGTCTCTGCATTGAACTTGAATCCAACCTTCACCTTACCCTCATTGATATCGTTCTGGAGTGCTTCGGTGTTGATTTCCTCACCATTGAAGTATCCG
The DNA here is from genome assembly GCA_002317225.1 of Prevotellaceae bacterium UBA1716. Lineage (GTDB taxonomy): Bacteria > Bacteroidota > Bacteroidia > Bacteroidales > Bacteroidaceae > Minthosoma. Next base: position 2,445 of record DCIW01000102.1, read on the forward strand.
TTACGAAGTGCATAGAGAGTAACGGCACGGTACATGGCACCAGTGTCTACATATACATAACCAATCTGAGCCGCAAGCCACTTTGCCATTGTGCTCTTGCCACATGATGAGTGGCCGTCTATTGCTATAATAATTTTTTTCATAATTTCTAAAACGCAAAACTTGCATTGACTATCAAAGAACTGCTCGACATGTGGTATCTGCCCCATGCGAGTCCGATATTAAACTTCTTCACGTTGAGTCCTGCACCAACATTTAGTCCTGCCCAATGTGCTGAACCGTCAGCTGTCTTCATCTCCTTTGCCTGGCGGAAATTATAACCTGCACCTACCCAAACAATCTTTCCCAACAATACGTCTGCACCAAAGATACAGTGCTGGATAAAATTGATTCCCTTCCAATGCGTGAGATCGTCGAGTGTGAAGTTAAGGCGGACAGGAGCGTGTCCGAGTTGCTTTGAGATACCCATAGCAAAATCGAACGGTAGTGCTTCTTTAGTTTCGTATAACGGATCAATTTGACCGCCGAAGTTACGCCCAGCGAGTGAGAGCGAGAGCCCTTGCTCCTCATTATAATAATTAAGACCTAAGTCAACACCCATAGCAAATGCATTGAACTCACCATATTTCGAATAGAGCATCTTGGCTGTGACGGCACCGCTCCAGTATTCGGTAAGGAGATAGGAATAGGTGCCTTGGATACTAAGGTCGGAAGGCGTAAACTTGCCAAGCGTATTTCCCGTTGCATCTGTTTCGTCAATGCTGCCGTAAGTGAGATATTGTGCTGCAACAGCCCATGTGGTACGTTCTCCCGCCTGACGTGCAAAGGCAGCAGAGAGTTTCTTGGTCGATGCAATATAGGTTGTGAAGTCGAGGTTCACCGTGTTGTGCTTCACGTTCGACAGCAATGCCGGATTGGTAAACATCATGGTGATGTCGTCGTCTGGCAGACTCACGTTCTGACCACCCACAGCGGCAGAGTGTGCAGATACGGGTATGTTGAGGAACTCGTATGCGTTTGTTCCGCTTTGGGCGTATGCAACTGATGCACTACCCAATAGGGCAATGCACAGGGATGCAAGCTTTATTATGGAGAATCTATTTCTCAAAATTCTGGTTTGATTAGAGTTGAGTAATATGCGTCGAGAAGTTTCTTAGCAGCAATGAACGAAGTTACCTTTCCATCAAGAACTTCCTTTTCTGTGTTACCAATCATCTGTCTTACAGACTGGTTGAAGTAGAACCCGTTCTTAAGATGTTCGTTGATGCTTTCGTACATCCAATACTTTGCTTGTTCGTTACGACGATGGTCGAAGTATCCGCTCTTCTTCACCTCTGCGATATAGTCGAATACCATCTTGAGGACTTCGTCGATACGAATTTCGTAGAAGCCTGAATAAGTCATCACCTTAGGCAATACGCCACTTTCAGGCATTGGGAAAAGGTGGAGTGCATTGCGGAAATGCGATGCTGCGAGTTCTGCCTTGTCAGCATTTTCACCATCTGCCTTATTGATTACGATGCCGTCTGCAATCTCCATGATACCACGCTTGATGCCCTGAAGTTCGTCACCAGTACCTGCAAGTTGGATAAGGAGGAAGTAGTCGACCATCGAATGGCAAGCTGTCTCGCTCTGACCAACACCCACTGTCTCTACAAATATATTATTGTATCCCGCTGCCTCACAAAGAATGATGCTTTCACGAGTCTTACGAGCAACACCACCAAGACTTCCTGCTGTCGGACTGGGACGAATGAATGACTTGGGATGCACAGAGAGTTTCTCCATACGAGTCTTATCGCCAAGTATGGAACCCTTTGTCTTTTCACTCGAAGGGTCGATTGCCAAAACAGCAAGTTTGCCGCCATAGTTTTCGAGAAGATGAATGCCGAATGCATCAATGCTCGTACTCTTACCTGCTCCTGGCACACCTGATATGCCGATGCGGACAGAGTTGCCTGAGTATGGGAGACACTTCTCGATTACCTCCTGAGCGAGTGCTTGATGGTCGGGATGGACACTCTCGATAAGCGTAACTGCTTGTGAGAGTTTGCTTACATCACCCTTGATGATTCCATCAACATATTCTGCTGCAGTAAAAAGTTTCTGACGCTTCTTACGCATGCTCTTAAGGTAAGGGTTTACTATGGATGGCTGTTCTACGCCCGCATTAACCTGAAGGCCTGCGTATTCAGCACTATTTTCTGGATGTTCCATTTAGTTGGGAGTTTGGAGTTAGGAGTTAGGAGTTGTGTGGGGAAGTATTCCTTATTGTTCAAACTTGACTGTCACGATTTCCATTGGATGCTTGTAGTCATTTGTGAAGATCAGGATACGAGGCTGTGCCTTTGACATCTCGAGATACTTTGCCTGAAGGGTAACCTTCATCTTTACACTCTGTCCTGGTTGGATTTCTGATTGTTGAAGACTGACAGTAATGGCAGGGTTGAATGCCTGAATACGGTCTATCTTTAATGGTACAGCACCTTTGTTGGTAATCTTGATTGTTCCCGACACTTGTTTCTTATTGCCAATCTTACCGAGATTCAGTTCTGTTGTCGATATGTCGAACACGGCACGAGGCGAGTTTTGCTTGCTCCAATTATCTTCAGGAAGAAGGATTCCCGAAACATTGATTTCGTTGTCACTGCCTACCTTGTCACCTGCAAAACGAGCAAGATAGATGTTAGTCTGGTTGAGACCTAAGTCGTTGAGTTTCTCGCCATGAAGTGTGAGAGTAATCTTTCCTTTACGACCACGAGCAAGCATTTCTGGTTCGGCCTGTGCTGTGATGTAAGGAGGCAGGTGCATCAACGTTGGAGTGTATACCTCCTGACTACCGTTGTATATTTCGATAGTGGCACTTGTACTATCTCTCTTTGTCACTTCCTTGAACTCAACGCTATTTGTAGAAAGGTATATGTCATCAACACAGAATGGGTAGTTGTCGGCAAAAGTTTGTAACTTACCTACACCGATAACGCCTTTCACACGGATGTATTCGGGTTCGTCGCTCAGGTTGGTAAATACTTCGATAATTCGGTCGTAATGTCCGAGTTGCTTTGCATCGTAAGTGATTTTTATCTCACCCGATTGTCCTTTCTCGAATGTGCCATCAGTCCACTTGGTCGAAAGACAACCGCAACCTGCATCAACACTTTTGATCGTGAGCGGGTTCTTACCTTTGTTTGTGAACTTGAATGTTGCCGTTACTGGCTGCTTCCATATAGTGCTGCCGGTATTGATGACGCTTTTGTCAAAAGTTATCTTTTGGGCAGACATGGTGATGCAGCAGAGTACAGCAATGCTTGTTAATATTGATTTCTTTATTTTCATTATTCTTGAGTCTCTTTTTGTAATTATAAACGATAAAAGTCGTTATTTTGTATGTGTAACTTCAAAAAAATGCATTATTCG
>DCIW01000236.1 GCA_002317225.1 Prevotellaceae bacterium UBA1716
TCGCGGTTTGTCTTGTAGTTCCACTCACCATTACCATATTCATTGCGATGACGGAACCATTCTTGTTGCGAACGCTGAAATGGCTCGTGGTGAGATGTACCTATCACAATTCCATAACGATCGGCGATGGCTAGATTCTCAAGGTCATCCTCGTTGAAGCAGTTTCCCTCGTATGAACCATCAGGTCGATAAAGACGGCTATTGGAAGGGTCATCCTCAGGAAATGCTCCCCACATACCAGGCCATAGGAGATTGGCACGAAGACGGAGCATCAGTTCGTAGACATGCTTATACATATCACCATTCATGTTACCGAACTTCTCACGTGCCCATGTCTGCAAACAAGGATTTTCATCGTTGATGAAGATGCCGCGATACTTCACTTTGGGTTCACCATCAGTGTAAGTGCCTGATTTGAAATAGAGTTCGGAATGTTTAGGAATTGGCACATCTGCCATCCAGTACCAGGGTGATACTCCTATCTGACGTGATAGTTCGTAGATGCCATAGATTGTGCCTCGCTTATCTGAACCAAGAATGATGAGTTTTCCTTTGTCATTGAAGATAAGATACTGCTCCCATTTCCCTTTGAGTAGTTTGCTTTGAGACTTGTACTGGGAGGCAAGAGAACTCTTGCCCACAGTAGCAACTACGATTGGAGCATTAGGACTACCTGTTACCGCTTTGAGGTCGTTGCGAAGACTGTTAACTGCTATCTTCACCCCTTCCCAATCGTTAACATCATAACAGATGGTATCGTTTGTTCCGGTAAGGCACAACTGCTTGTCCAATGTATGTTGGAAGCACACAAATTGTTCTGCGGAAAATGCTTTACCGAACAAAAAGGCAAAAATGAGAAGTGTGAGTATCTTCTTCATATTCTATTACTTAACAAGAACTTTCTTTGTTTTACCATCAGCAGTACGAACGATATTGATACCGCGTGACATATTTGAACGTTGTTCGCCTCCAAGACCATAGATTGCAGTGGTCTTGGTACCATCTTCGTTGATGATAGTGATGCCATCAGCTACGTTTGTGCCTCTTGCAAAGGTAGGTTTGAGAGTGACCATATCGTCAGGCATAACGAAAGTGAGGAGAGTATTTCCGTTAGCGAGAGTCTCAAGACTGATTGTAGTGCTCATAGTGAAGTTTACACCATTCACAACAGCGAGTTCCTTGAGACCATATCCAGTGTTTGCTTTGATTTCGAGAGTGACAATATCACCTTCGGCAGCCTCAGTGACGTTTGGAGTGATGCTACCATAATTTGCCTTACGCACATTGATAGCATAAAGTTCTGGTTCTGCATCGACTGGAGTATAAATAATCTGGTCGATATATGCAGAAACTCCACCTGTGTTAACGAGAAGGAGATTGTTCTTGCCTGCCTTGAGAGTAGCGTTGAAAGTGACTTTCTTCCACTCATTTACGGCAGTCTTCTCAAATTTTAGGGTGTTGATTTTTGTATTTATAGTACCTCTCACATTTCCTGCCTTTTCAGAACTTGTATATCTCACTGTGATGGTATATTCGCCTGCCTGATCTTCACGAAGCACGAGCTGATGGCGCAATGTACCGCTTGTGCTTGTACCCATCTCCATAAAACCATTGCCCGAATGACCACGAACACTTGGATGAGAATAATAAGGACCAGTGACACATGACTTGATATTCTTATAGTCCATATCCTCTGCCTCGATGATTATCTTGCCGTTGTAAGGAGCAGGTTGAACAGGGAGAGGAAGATTTGCAATAGCAGGACCATCGGTCTTGCGATCAGTACCATTACCTGCACAATTGATAGTAATGTTAGCACCACCTTTATGCTTGACTGTCAGAGTGTAAGTAGATGATTCTGCATCCCATTGAGGAGTAGCAGTTGCATTTGCCAAAAGACCTTTGGTTAGAGTGTAAGATGGTTCGGAAGTGGCTCCTTTAATAACGATAGTCTCAGCAACAACGGCAGTTGTATCAGTACGGAAGTTGTTAAGATAGAAATCGATATGGTCGCTAAACTCACGTACGATTCCGCTACCAAGTTTGCCCAAAGTGAGAGTTAACGAATCGCAAGTGTTATAGAGCAAAGGAACAGAACCTGTAGCAGACTTCTTGCCATTAAGATATGTATAAGGAGTATAAGTGACAAGCTGATTCTGCACGCGAGAAACGAAGAGGTCACCCTTTGACATCTCAGGATAATACTTGTTGTAGTATGACTGTTTCTTAGTGACTGTAGACCAATTTGATTTTGCAGTTGCACGATTGAGTTTGAGCGGAATAGACTTAGCCTTCTCGTCGTACATCTCCACACAGAGAGGAATGGTTCGATAACGACCAGTACTCTTGAAGTAGCAGTTGTTGTTCATCCACTGACCATCTCCACGGTTGGTTGGATCATTCTGCTTGTAAAGTCCATCGAAAAGAGTGCCCCAAGTAGCATACTTGTCTTCATCGCTACCAGTTGTGGTATTGGCAATGATAGCGATACGAGTGCTGTCGACCACCTCATTGCGTGTTGGAATATATAATGTGCCATCGATAATCTTGCGGAACATATCAATCCATGCACCACGGAAGCCTTCGAAGGTAGTCCAATTACGACGAGTATAACCATCAACGGTGCTCTTGTTTATCTCCTTGAACGACTCTGTTGGAATAGTTTCTGGAGCATCCCAAACAGCACCGCCATTGACACCACACTGTTCCATCACAGTACCGATACCAGCAGCGATTGGATATTTAGCCACATTCTGACCAACCACGCAATCCATTGCTCCGTTCCATCCACAGTTGTCATAACGAACACCATAGTTCTTAGCAAGACCACTGATGAATGGTGAGAACGTAACACTCTCCGCATTGTAGAAGCACCAAGGCTGAGTGTACTTGTATAGCCAAAGAATAGCTTCAGGATAAGCACGGCATGCTTTCAGCAAATTGCTGTTGCGCTTCATCATACCAACAGGACTCAATCCGTGACTCCATATATTTCCACAGAACGAAATAGTAAGGAAACCACCATAATCGTGCGACATCTTCACAAGGTTTGCAAAGAGTGCAATCTGTCCCACTTGAGTAGCAGAACCCATATCATCATCATCAAATCCCCAGAACTGCTCTGCAAAGTTCCAACCGAGGAAGTTAGGATAGTTCTTGAAGAAATATTCGAATGTCTCAAGGTCATCAACCTGGAAGTGAGTACGTCCACCACTGGCAGGCTGACAAGTGAACCACATACCATTTTGTTGACAAACAGTAGCCCACGACTTATAAGTGCGCACAGCGCTTTGAGGCATCTTGTACACATTCTTCTCCTTGTCATACTGACATGAAAGCGAGAGGTTCATGATTGCATAAGGCTTGATGTCATCAGGCACAAGGTCGATAATTTTCTGAGGATCGGCAGCATTCCAAACATCAATATGAATCATCCATGCTGGATGTTCGTTATCGATTGGACGACGCTGTTGAGCGTAGCACAGATGAAAACTGAAAGCTGAAAACAGAAGGAGGAAAGAAAGAATGAACTTTTTCATTGCGGTTTGATTGTTTAGTTTTTTTCGATGGAACGATGTTTCGATAATTAGATAATTAGATGCCTCGATTATTAAATTCTAAATATGTATACGCTGTTGGGGGCAAGTTTCTGCTTGATGGTTCCTTGGTTGATGGTGCTTACAAACTGCTTTGGAGAAACCTTAGTTGGGTTATCGAGAGTATTCTCATCTGTTCCCTTTGCAGATGTGAGTACAGTAGCAGAAACCTTACGAGAAAGGTTCTTTGCACCATTGAGTTTGATAGTTGCAGGAACAGCTTTATCTGATGTGTTAACCACCTTCACGATGATATCTCCCGACTTGCTATCACTTGCAGCACTTGCACATACAGCCTTGGTATTCAATTCGTCAGCAGAGAACTCCTGCACTAACTTACCGTCGATATAACCACGAACCAACATAGGAGAGACCTCAAGACGTACATCATACCAACGACCAGTCTCGACGCTATATGGAACACTTGTTGTACCAACGAAACTCTTCATCTCACAGACTGTGTTATTGTAGCCACCTATATCCCAACGCAGACGGTTGTTATTGCCCTTTTGATGATGGAAATAGATTTGGAAACCATTCTCACCATCAAGTTTTCTTGCCTTGAGCGTAATGACATATTCAGTCCATTTTGAATCGCCGAAGAAGGCAGTAACACCAGTGCCGTATGAAGACTGTCGAAGTACACCATTATCATAACTCCATTCACCTGCACCAATCTTTTCTGCAGACTTGATATCGTTAGTGAAATCACCTTTATATAATACAGAACCTTGTTTTGTAGTGACTTTCACATCCTTGAATTCAGCCTGATTCTTCCAAGTTCCCAAACCGAAACCACCTGCAGCAGAAGGAAGTTCGACAGTAGGGCCACCCACAATCTCAAGTGGGAGATTGTCTGTTCCTTGGTTTTCAGCAAACATCTGCTGAACATAATAACTTGGCAAACCATACCAACGGTGGTTGTCAAAATTGATAAGGTTAACCGGCCAACGCTTATGATTGACATTGCAGAAGAGAGGTGCATAAGCAGCCATAGCAACATGGTCGGAATTGCGTTCGAGACCAGTCATGAAAGCAGCTTCACCAACTGCACCACGAAGGTTTCCACCACCTACCTTGCTATTAGCAGCATATTCGCCAATGAAAATCTTTGTTGCACTACGTGGTTGCTTATCATAACGAGTCGCATTGAGAATGAACCAATCAGGATTATCGTAGTAATGCTCATCGATAAGTTCTGGTGTTGGGTTCATTGGATGAGAACCACCCCAATCGTTTGAAACCAACTGCATTTCAGGATAACGAGCATGAACAGCCTCGGCAATACGGCGGTAGTTATCAAAATACACTGTACCATAATTCTCATTACCAATTTCAAGATATTTCAAACCGAAAGGTTCTGGATGGCCATTGCGAGCACGAGCCGCACCCCAAACACTTGTGATAGGGCCATTGGCATATTCGATAGCATCAAGTGCATCCTGAATCCATTGGTCAAGAAGTTCGTAACCTACTGCATCCTGATGAGCCACACCTGCATTGATGCAGAAGAGAGGTTCTGCTCCAAGGTCTTCGGACAACTGCAAGTATTCATGATAACCAAGTCCATGAGTAGCCTTATAAGCCCATATATTCCACAATGGAATACGAGAGTCGATTGGGCCAACAGTTTGTTTCCACTGATAGCGTTCAGCAAGGCGGTTTCCTTCAACCCAACAACCACCTGGGAAACGGAAGAAAGTAGGATGCAAAGCCTTCATCGCCTCACCAAGGTCAGAGCGCATACCACTCTTGCCCCAACTGCTGCGAGGCATAAGACTTACCATATCGAAGTAAATTGTACCATTTCCATTGCCCGATAATTCAAGACGAGCATCATGGCAATCAACTTGCGAAGAAAGAGTCAAGTCGAAATAGTTCCATTCGTTCTTGATATCTGAAATGATTCCCGAAGCAAGTGTGTTATTGTTAGCATCTACCAGTCTGATAGAGATAGACTTAGAGAATGGGCCGTTAGCACTTGTGCGAAGAGCCATCTTGCAATCGTATGTTTCACCTTTCTTAAGACTGATGCCCCAATATCGTAACTACTCAGCCTTCTTGA
>DCIW01000024.1 GCA_002317225.1 Prevotellaceae bacterium UBA1716
ATTTGGCAACTCAATTATACTTTAGGCATTCAGAAGCAGTGGCTCAGTATGAATCTCACCGATCCTCGTACTTCAACAGGTACTCGTGAGGTGAAATACAACAAACCAATGTTTATCTTCAACACCAACAACACTTTCCGCATTCCTGTAGGTACGGAATCGCCACTCAACGTAGAACTCAACTCCGAACTCCTCTCATCAGCACATTTCGGTAATGCAGAGATAAAGAACTGGTTCTGGAATCTCACACTTGCAGTTCAGAAGTCTTTTCTCAAGAATGATGCTCTCTCTGTACGTCTTTCATGCAGCGATATCTTCCACACTGCTTATCACAACGTAAAGATTGACCTCGGAAACTACTGCCTGCAGCAGTCGCATATCTATGGTCAAGGTCGTGATATCTACGACCTACAACGCCTCTCCCTCAACTTGAGTTATAAGTTTAACGCAGTAAAGAGCAAGTATAAGGGAACAGGCGCAGGACAAGAGTCACGAAGTAGAATGTAGGTTGTTACTTATTCCAAAGGCATCATGATGCCACACTGATAGTCGGGAGAATTCACATCTGGACCACCTCCGTACCATTCGAGGCAAGAGGAATTGGTTGCCCACTTGTATTCGGGATGCTGAGGAAGCCACTCTGTATGGAACTTGGCATATTGCTCTTGGAATGCTTTCATTCCTCCAACGAAATAAACTTTCAGCCATCTTCCACTCTTCAAAGGGAATAGACGCATACCTTCTGGCACATTGCCACCTTTGTACAAGCCTGCAATAACGTATGTGAAAGTCTTGCTGCTGCAAGTGCCAAAGTTTTGCTCTGCACAAGTACCGCAGTTATGGTTTGGAATATCACAAGTGCAAAGTCCGAATTCACCAATCATATTGTCGATTGCTGCTTGCTGATAAGCATCTGGTGCTTTCTTCTCAATGAAGACAGGTTTTATGATTCTTTCCACATAGTTCTCTGCCCAATGTTTAGGGCACTCTTCTGCTCCCTTACAGAATGGGATTTCCTTTGCAATGCCAATAACTTGAGCATCGTTTAATGTTATTATTTCTGTACGCATAACTATTTATATTGTTAAAATTCAACGGCAAAGATATTAACTTTTGCTGACATTACAATTAATAATCTATGACAAAAGAACTGTTGTAATATACTTTTACGTAAGTTCGTAAAAAATTTTTACAGCAGTTCTTTTCCAAATTAACTTTTATGTTCAAAATGATCAACTACCTTACAATACCACTATCGTAACCACCATTCTGGAGTGTCTTCTGACTCTTCTTGAACGACTTGCCGAAGTTGGCCTTCCAAGTTACACCAAGCACAATCATGTTGCCGTTGTTGCCTATATTGTTGCTGCCCGTAAGAGAGTGAACCTTATTCCAGCACTCTCCTTTGTATACATATCCCTTAGGATTGAGCGGACAATGCCATGTGAGGTTGAATGACCAGTGCTTCAATGAATACTGAGTAAAGATGTATTGCTGGCGTTCTGCTCTCTGATAATACTCACCATTCAAATCCCAGTCAGGCGTGATGTTGAATCCACAACCAGCCACAAACTGCTTATATACATACGAAGCATTGATGTCGCTACGAACGAATCGACGAGTATAGTGGAAGTCCTTTCCCTTGCTCTCCTGGTGCTTCCAAGCCACATCGAGAGAGATGGTGAAGTGATCCCAAAGGTCTTTCACTCCGAATTCCACTTGCTGCCACATGCCATTGAAATAATTGCAGTTCTCGGGTTGCTGAATGAAATAACCGCTTTGCAGATCGTAGGTTGTTCCATCAAGAATAGCATCAAACGTATGCTCATTGCCAAGATAGAAGTTTGCATAGAATGCCTTGCCCGAAGTATATCTCGCAGTAAGGTGAGTGGCAAGATTGCTCGATGGTTTGAGGTTTGCATTACCTCGCGAAGCCTCAATATCATCCTTGCATTGCAGCACACTTGTCAACTGGCTGAGTGAAGGGAGATATGGCACAAAACTTGCATCACCGATAATAGTCCAATGGTCGTTGATTCTCCATCCTACGCGTGCCATCGAAAGATTGCGAAGGTAGAACTTTTCTTTTTCGTTTTTAAGTTTTTGAGTTTTTAAGTTTTTTTGTTCTAATGAGTTTTCGTTACCATTTTCATTGACCCAGAATGCCTTGAGTCCTGTACCAATATTGTAATTGACTTTCTCGCTCAACTGGCCTTGGAGTTCGGCAAAAGCGTATGTATTGTTCTTGTGCATACGACTGATGAAGTCCTGTTCCTCGTAGTTGTTGCGGGCATAGTTGTATTGATACTGAATACCAGTACGAACCTTGTGCTTACCAATCTGTTTGCTATATACCGCCTCACTGCTGAGTGCCCAACCAGAGTTTTTCACTATAATAGGATAGGCAACAGATGTACCATCGCTGAACGTATGTGTCTGAACTACATCTTGTTTGTTGTTTGCTAATTCGTTCACCACATTAAACTCCAGTTCCTGCTGATTATTCATCTTATGCTTGAAGTAAAGGTCAAGCTTAGGCATAAACTGATTGGTTTGTGCTTTGCGATTGTTGTTGTACTTCTTTTCCTGACCATTCTCTGTGAGCACGATATCTTCCGAAGAATTAGAGTGGTAGGTATGCAATCCTGTTCCGAACGAAGCCACAAACATCGTAGAGTCGTTGTGCTGATATGTGTATTCGGCAGAGATGTTTTGGTTGAGATAGTCCATGAGGGCGTTTCCCTTTGTCTCACGAGAGATGTATCGTGGGAGTTGCACACCATTTCCTTCACCAACAAACTTCTCACTCATGTACATTGGGTCATCATCATAGTCACGAAGATTCATATTGTATTCGAGCATAAACTCCGAACGACCTTTATGGTAAGATGCATTGGCATATCCATTTACAAAACCTGTGGTGAAGGCAGATTCACCATGTGCCATTGCCGAACCACCATCTTCTGCCTCACGAAGGACTACGTTGATGATGCCCGAAGCACCACGGTCGAGATAGCGAATACCAGCATTGGTAGAGTATTCGATACGCAAAATCTTTGATGGATCGAGATTGTTGAATCGTTCACTGCTTCGTTCTTTACCATTTATCATAAAGATAGGAGTGCCACCAT
>DCIW01000136.1:0-11019 GCA_002317225.1 Prevotellaceae bacterium UBA1716
TCGATGATGTGGATGTTGGTCTCACTCTCACCCAACTCATAGATAAGTATAAAGGTCTACTCGTTGGCGACAAAGTGTACAAGAAGTTCGGCAATAAGTTCCCAATTCTTGTAAAACTCATCGACTCTCGTCAAGACCTTTCAGTACAAGTTCATCCTGATGACAAACTCGCTATGGAACGCCATGGATGTGCAGGAAAAACAGAGATGTGGTATGTCATCAAAGCAGATATTGGTGCAAAGATTTATAGTGGACTTCGCAAGTCTATCACTCCTGACGATTATGAGAATCTTGTAAATGAGAACGAAGAAACCAACTCTAAGTCTGATGACAACCCAATGGCTTCGGTTATCGCAACTCACGAAAGCCACGATGGTGACCTCTACTTCCTTCCAGCTGGTCGACTTCATGCTATCGGTGCAGGCAATTTCCTTGCAGAAATCCAACAGACAAGCGATGTAACTTACCGAGTTTACGACTTTGGTCGCAAGGATGCACATGGCAAACCACGCGAACTACACGTAGAACAAGCAAAGGATGCAATCGACTATCGTGTATGGCCAGAATACCGTACTTCATACGACTCTACAAAACCAACTTCACAGCTCATCAACTGTCCTTACTTCATCGTGCATAGAGTTGTGGTTCAGGTTGCTGCTCAGATTGACTTTGAGTGCGACTCGTTCGTTGTCGTTATGTGTCTTTGGGGCGAAGCGAACATCAATGGAATCAAGATTCGCCAAGGTGAGACAGTACTTGTTCCCGCAAGTGAAAATGTGCTCTATATCTTCGGAAACGGAACATTCTTGACAGCTACGATGTAAGAGAAAAGTGAAAAGTGAAGAGTGAAAATCTTGCAACCGTAACAGTACACAGATAGCAAATAATTGATAAAAGGCAAAAAACTAATAGTTTTTACGCTTTGTTAAATAATAATCGTTATCTTTGTGCTGATAATATCAAAGTTGCAAACCTATCACTACATTTTCATAAATGGAATTATATCCACTTCTCTTCGAACCCAATCTTCACCCTATTGTATGGGGAGGCAAACGCCTTATCCCATACAAAGGACTACAAAACGACGAGATAATCAGCGAACAACTTGCCAACGCACCAATAGGTGAGAGTTGGGAAGTAAGTGCCGTACCTTCGAGTACAAGCATCATCAGCAATGGTGAATTTGCGGGCAAACAACTCACCGAAGTCATAGAACAATTCCCAGTTGAAATACTTGGTGAAGCAGTTGCAAAGAAGTATGACAACAAACTCCCACTCCTTGTCAAGTTTATCGATGCAGAGAAAGACCTCAGTATTCAGGTTCATCCTGATGATGATATGTCTCAGCGTGTTCATGGCAAGATGGGCAAGTCGGAGATGTGGTACATTATCGATGCAAAGCCAGGCAGTTATCTCTATGCAGGCTTTAAGGATAAAATCACCAAGCAAGAGTATCGCCAGATGGTGAATTACGGCACAATCTGCAATGCCCTTGCAAAGCACGAAGTGCACAAAGGTGATGTATTCTACCTTCCCGCAGGACGAGTTCACGCTATCTGCAGCGGCATTCTTCTTGCAGAGGTTCAGCAATCTTCCGATGTGACATACCGAATCTTCGACTATAATCGTCCTGGAATGGATGGCAAACCTCGCGAGTTGCATACGGAATTGGCTGCAGAGGCACTCGATTTCAATGTTCAAGAAGACTACCGAACCCACTATTCGGAAGATAACAATACTGCAAATCGAGTAATCAATTCACCGTTCTTTAGTGTACGTGTTACCGAACTCGACAAGCCTTTCCACCGCAATCTTATCAAGTACGATAGTTTTATCATAACTATGTGCATTGAAGGCACTTGTATGATAAAGATTCGTAATGAAGAGGCCAAATTAGGCGATACGGGTGCAGAAATTATGCTTAAAGAAGGTAGCAGTTGCCTTATCCCAGCAAGTATAGCGGACTACGATGTCATCCCGTTCAGGGGAAAGAAAACACGTATTCTTGATGCTTTCATTGATAATAAGGATAGAAGCTTGGGAAGAAAGGTAACACGATTCCTCCACATTACAAAGAAATAAGAGCCCCCACCCCCAGGGGGGAGGAGTATTTATATAGTGAACAAACTAATTATTAACTAATGAACAAATATCTAATCTTAACAGCATTCTCACTTCTTGGCATGTCAGCTTCTGCCGAGAAAGTAGAGATCTCAACTCCAAACAACACTCTTGTGCTTGATATTTGGAAAGGTGGCGAACCAAAGTTCGTTTACTATGGTGCAAAACTCAGCGCTGCTGAACTCGCCTCTCTTCCAGAACCAACCAATGCCAATTGGTCGCATCTTGAAGTGTACCCAGCATACGGAGCAACTCACACACAGTCTGAGACTGCCTTTGCCATGACTCATGCTGATGGCAATATGTCCACACAACTCCTTGTTACTGATTACAAGAAGACATCCGTAAGCGAAAAGGCACCAAACGGACAGACTCGCAAGGGTGAACTCCTTACCATCACTCTCAAGGACCCACTCTATCCATCCGTGGCACATCTTTATTATCAGACTTACGAAGATGTGGACATGATTGAGTGCTGGACTGATTACAACAACGCAGAGAAGGCAACAGTAACTCTTACCCAGTTCTATTCATCTTGCATGCCTATCCGTCGTCAGAACGTATATGCCCACCACATGCATGGTTCATGGGCATCGGAGGCTCAACTCACTACAGAAAAACTCAATAACGGTATTCTCGAAATCAAGAATAAGGATGGCCTTCGCAATGCAACTACCGACCGAAGCGAAGTTATGTTCTCACTTGATGGTCCTGGTCAGGAAAATGCAGGAGATGTCATCGGCACTGCCCTACTCTATTCGGGCAACTACCGCATCACAGTAGATACAGACGATTCTGAGTTCCATTACTATTTCGCAGGTATCAACCCTGACAATTCTGAATATCATCTCAAGAAGGGCGAGACTTTCACTACTCCACACGTAGCTTACACATTCTCAAACGAAGGACTTTCCGGTGCTTCACGCAACTTCCACAAGTGGGGTCGCAAGTACCAACTCCGTCACGGAGATAAGGAGCGTGATATCCTTCTCAATTCATGGGAAGGTGTCTATTTCGATATCAACCACGAAGGTATGGACCAGATGATGCACGATATTGCTTCCATGGGTGGCGAACTCTTCGTTATGGACGATGGTTGGTTTGGTGAGAAGTATCGTCGTCTTACAGATAATGCTGCTCTTGGCGACTGGGTTGTCGACAAGAAGAAGCTCCCAGAAGGCATCGAGCGTCTTGTTTCTGACGCTAAGAAGAATGGTGTGAAGTTTGGTATATGGATTGAACCAGAAATGGCAAATACCACATCCGAGCTCTACGAGAAGCATCCAGACTGGATTATCAAGGCACCAGGTCGCGAACCAGTCCTTGGTCGTGGTGGCACACAAGTTGTGCTCGACCTCTCTAACCCTAAGGTACAGGACTATGTATTCAAGATTGTGGACGATCTCCTCACTAAATATCCCGAGATTGCATACATCAAGTGGGATGCCAATGCTCCAATCATGAATCATGGCAGCCAGTACCTCTCTATGGCAAACCAGAGTCACCTCAATATCGAATATCACCGTGGTCTTATCAAGGTTTGCGAACGTGTACGTGCCAAGTATCCAGATGTAGTTATTCAGGACTGTGCTTCAGGTGGCGGTCGTGCCACTTGGGGACTTCTTCCTTACTTTGACGAGTTCTGGGTATCGGACAATACAGATGCTCTCCAACGTATCTATATGCAGTGGGGCACAAGTTATTTCTTCCCTGCAATCGCAATGGCAAGTCATATCTCTGCTGTTCCAAATCATGCAGTATATCGTACCACATCACTCAAACTTCGTTGTGATGTAGCCATGTCAGGTCGTCTCGGTATGGAAATCCAGCCAAAGAATATGACTGATGAGGAGAAAGCATTCTGTCGTCAGGCAATCAACAATTACAAGATGATTCGCCCAGTCGTGCAGTTTGGCGACCTCTACCGTCTCCATTCACCATACGCAGGTGACAACCTCGCATCACTTATGTATGTAAGCGAAAATAAGTCGAAAGCTGTATTCTATTGGTTCAAACTCGAAACATTCAAGGACGAGCACTTCCCATGCATCAAGATGGCTGGTCTCGATCCAAACAAGTCATATAAGGTAAAGGAACTCAACCGTATAGACACAAATCCACTCCCAATCGAAGGCAAGTCGTTCACAGGAAAGTACCTTATGCAGAATGGACTTGAAGTGCCATACTCACATAGCGTACAGCACAGCAAACTCAACGACTGGTCGAGCCGAATTCTTTATCTTGAAGCAGAATAAAGGTATCTTATAACTAATCTTCTTCTGCCGCCCTCAAACTGAATTCGTCCTCACAGTTATACTTGAACTTCGCACCTTGATTCTCTAATTGAATTAGATTCAGGGTGCGAAGTAAACTTTTTAAAGTAGTCTCACGCACCTTTGGCTTCAGTTGGCATTCCCAAATCTCAATCGTATGCCATCCCTGCTCCTTCAGTTCGAGGATGGTCTTATGGTCGCGTTCTTTATTACGTCGAATCTTATTAAGCCAAAATTCTCGATTGGTATGAGGAATCTTACAACATTCCGAATTCTCAATTTCTTCCCCTTCCATCCTTAAACCTTGAACCTCAACACCATGCCCGTGCCAAAAGCATCCATTAACAAAAATACAAGTTCTCAGTCCCACCAACGTAATATCCGGAGTACCACTCAACACCTTTGCATGAATCCTATACCGGTATCCATTACTGAACAGAAATCTACGCACAACCCACTCAGGCCGAGTGTTTTTCGACCTTATACTTGCCATACAATGATGGCGTTGTTTTGGTGTGAGTTTATCCATAATCGTAGCAAAGATATAAAGTTTTCTTGATTTAAACAAACTTTTCTGAAATAAAAAAAGTTTTAAATCGCAAAAACACCCCAACATTCTACCAAAAGCATTATAAGCAACTGAAAATCAATACATATACTTAGGTAGAATGTTGTCCCAACATTCTACCAACATTCTACCAACACTCTACCAACATCCTACCCCTCACCCTATCAACAATACATCATAGTATGTACAATAAAACACATACTGATGTATGGCGATGTCCGTAGTAACGGACAAGGTCACACATCAGTATGTTTAAGCCTTCACACTATAGGGAGTTTTCCGTTTACTTAACGGCCTTAACCTTGACATAACGTTGTCCGTTTTGGACATTATCACAGTCTTGGGTCTTCTTGCGTGCAAGACGTATAGTGTTATCCATAAGTGTTTCCCAACTAACTGGGTCGGTGTTATTGGCACTCACTTCCTTACGCAACTGGGAGATGAACGACTGAGTGAAGGCACTACCACCACCACCAAACGACCATGCATATTCACCAGGATTGGCTGCTGTTGCAAGTATCGAACCTTCGGAATTGAGAAGGAGGTCACGAATTCTCTTCTTGCTTACACGAGTGTTAGCACGACTGTAGAGTGTATTCTCATTACGAACCGGTGCATATTCGCCTATCTTCGAATTGCAGCAATCGGTAAGACAGATGGTAAGACGTGCCTTAAGAGCAACGAGTGCGTTGTAGATGTCGGTAGTGAGCACATAATGTCCGTCTGTATCATCGTATGGACCTATCATACAGATATTTGGATAGCGGTCCTTCTGGTTATCCCAACGGAAGCCATGTCCATTGAAACAGAAGAACACAATATCGTTCTTTGCTGGTTTGATGGCATGGATAGCATTGACAAGGTTACGCTTGTTATAAGCCGCATTACCCGTAATGTTATTGATACTGATTTCCATACCCATGCATTGTGCAATACCTTTCAACTCTTTGTTGAGGGCAAGATTGTCAAACTTATCTTCTTCACCGATAGTGTCATCGTTAGTATCGCTTAGAAGAATTACCCACATCTTACAAGGGAGTGTGTTATTGGTAGCTGTAGGACGTACGTTGACCTTTCCGCTATTACCACCTTGAACTATGGCCTTGCTGAGTACTTGGTCATCATCTTCTGCTTCACCATAAAACTGCTGGTAGTCGGCTTCGCGATCAGCATTGGAGAAGGCAGCAAGAGTGTCTGTCTCAGTACCATAGAAGTTGTCTGTCTGTGCGAAAGTGCTTGTGCTGAAGAGCAAAGCACTAACGACTATAGCAATTGTCTTATTGATATTCATCGTGTTATCTTTTATCGAACATTACTTAAGCATATCACTAATCATTTCATCGAGTTCATCTTCCGAACGTGCACCAGTCTCAACCTTGATGTCGCTGCCTGAACAGAAGAAGAGAGTTGGGAGCGACTCTATACCATAGGCATTAGTGATAGCAGGACAATTGTCTGCATTAACCTTATAGAATTGCACCTTACCCTTGTATTTCTTTGCCAAATTCTTGAGATATGGATCAATCTGCTTGCAATAGCCACACCAATCTGCCCAGAAGTCAACAACTACAGGACCTTCGCCGATGAAGTCACCATTATTCGACTTAGATGCTACGAGTTGATAGAACTCCTTTGTGTTGATCGAACGACAAGTACCATCACCCCAGTTGGAAACGGTTGCTGTTGTACTGCCATCATCGTCAATAGCATTTCCGTAGATATCACCAGCCTCAGCATCTGGATCTTCGTCGTTGTCATCAAAAACGCCCGTTTCTTCACTTGATGAACTTGTGTCTGTATCGTCCATGCACATGTCAACTGCAAAGATAACGATTACCAAACCTACTAAAATCTTTAAAATTGTCTTCATATTTGTTTGTATTTATAAAGAGGATTAATGGATTGTAATGAAATAAATATTGAATCGCTTAAAGGTCGAGTGTAGAACCACCCGAACTTGGTGCAATATTCTGGCCATCAGAATCTTTCTGCGACTTGAGCGAAGTGAATGAAACTGCCTTGGTCTTTACGTTCTTCAAACCGTTTTGTTCCTTGCTCGTAGCACCCGAAATGGACTTGGCACGTGCAGAAGATATAGCATTGCTGAGAAGGTTATCCCATGATGGTTCACCTGCCTGCAAAGGACTTATCTGCGAACGCAAACTCTCGATAAAGCTCAAGAGGAAGAAACCTCCGTTGACTCCGCACCACGACATCTCGCCAGGAGATGAGGCTGTTGCACGCACGTTTCCACTCTGACCGAGGAAGAGGCTTTGGAGTTTTTGGGTGTCGAAATTAGTTACGGCACGGGAGAAGAGACTATTCTGGTTAGTCATTGGCGAACTGACACCAATCTGAGTGTTGCAACAGTCGCTGAGAATGATATTAAGACGTGCTCCTTTACTGATGAGTTCGTTGTAGATATCAGTCATAGCAACATAATTCTTCTTCACATCATCATAGTTGGAAGCACAGAGGTCGATATTAGGATAGTAGTCCTTCTGATTGTCAAATCGGAAACCATGCCCCGTATAAATGAACACGAGCACATCGTTAGGAGAGGCTTTGGCACCCTTTACCAACTTGACCGTATTGGCCTTATTGTATGAGTTGGCAGCCACGATTTGTTCGTCATACCCCATACCAAGCACCTTGGCGATTGCAGAGAATTCACCACGCACATTGTCGAGGTCTCGCTTGCATGCCACACCAATATCGCTCACATCGGTATTTGCCACCATAAGGAGATGGAGGGTAGCATCTTTTGCCGAAACGATCTGGTTGCGATTGCCAGAAGGTGTTGGTGTTACTGCTACGGATGTGTTACCACCCACTCGCTGGTTCTTCAACTGGCGGATACCTTTCATAAGCATCTTGTACTCAGGCTCGCCTTCGCTATAGAACTGCTCAACATACTCTTGATCCATATCTGCCATAGATATCTCGGTGAAGTATTCCACTTCAAAATAAGAATCTTCATCATTCGCATCAAAAGTGCAAAACGGCTTTTCACTTATGTCCGAAGCATCATCCTTCTCCCAAATCCAAACGAAAGTTGGGAAATCTTCATCTTCAGGAACATAGCACATCACACCTACATCGTCCTTACTGCTTTTCCCCTCAGCAGACTGGACATAAGCCGACTCAAACACTTCGTCCTTTTCCAACGACTCTTCTGTGATGAGTCGCAGAGTACAATGCTCATCGTCGTAATAAATCAATAGTCCTGTGTACTCGGTATCGTCATCAGGATCAACATAGTTCACCTCGTAGAATGTCTGTGCCATAGCAGGCAGGGTGAACAGGGTCATCAATAAAAATAAATAACGTTTCATTTGTTCCTAATATTTTGTTTGTTGTGAACAACTGTTTTTATTTGATATAAATCTTCTTTCCATCCTTTATGTAGATACTGCGAGTTGGGTTAGTCACTCGTTGACCTGAGAGGGAATAGAAGGTGCCGGATGAAGGATTGATAGTGGAGATTTGAGGGTTTGAGATAGATGTTGTTGGATTAATGAGTCGCATCTTATACATTCGCCATCCATCACCAAAGACAAAGAGTCCTTTGCTGCAAAGTGACTTATATGTTGCAGAATTGAAAGATATTACGGTGGTATGCTCAGTTCCAACAGGTGTTCCGTAATGCTTACTTGGGTTCAAATCACCATTATACGTCTTACCATCGACAGTGAATGATGGCTTGCTCGACCAATCACCATAGTATAATTGGATATCATCACCACCATTTTCCTGCTTGTAGACTATCTCGAGTTGAACTCCTTCACCCAGATTCTTGAACATTTCGGATGCTATGTTAACGCTTACACCCCAGTTTGATATCAGTTTGTCACCTTCGAAGACTACATATTCTGATGCTTGTTCAATCTCTGGGAATTCACCCTGGAAGTCGCTTCCGTGATATGCCTTGACCATAGTCTCTGCAAGGTCTGCCTGACTGAATACCGGAATGCTACGATAGGCAGCATCAGTGAGTCCCATCCAATAGAAGGTAGCGATTCCATTTGCCTTGCACTGCTTGACATAATAATCCGCAAACTGAAGCATAAGCGAACGACGCACATCATAGTCGGTCTTGCCTGCACCAGCATCAACATTACTTGTACCCCATTCACCAATAATCACTGGAGCACCTTTAGCAACGAGATAACTTTTCAGTCCGTTGATTGTACCGTTGATTTGCGACTTAATATCTGAAAGCGAACGACTCACAACCGAATTATTCTTTGTTTCGGAAATGGCAGGATAGTCGTGAACCTCAAAGATGATATGTCCCGAAGTTTGGTCTTTAGGCAAAAGCATCTTGCTCAATGTCTCTTTGAGATGCGAATTCCATGTGCCATAACCATTTGCAGCGGCATAAGTGTTCACGATGAGATTGCGAGTGGCGTTATTGCCTCCTGTTGCACGAACAGTATTCACGAAACTCTGTGCATAACTATTGAGTCCGTTGTATGCTGAAGTGGCAAGTGCCGAATTGTATTGACCAGATGCATTGAAAGAAGCAAAACACCATGAACTCTTAGTATCGAGCATCTCGTTATATGCTTCAAAAAGAAGGTGCTTATCGTAATCCTTGAACTCCTCCGCAATCTGCTTCCAGAGGTATTCGTAGCGAGTCTTATTCTGAGTGTAGTTCGATTCATCAGCCTTTATCCAAGATGTATGACTACTACCATCAGCACCAGTATCATGATGCACATTGACGATGCAATACAATCCGTTATCAATTACATAATCAATAACTTCGTGTACACGCTTCATCCATTCAGCATTCACTTTTCCATCTTGATTCATGTGGTTGTACCAAGTGACAGGAACTCGAATTGCTCCAAATCCCGCGTTCTTCATCATCTTGATAAGTGCGGAAGTTGCCTTTGGTTGTCCCCAACATGTCTCAGAATCAAGACCTTGTTTTCCCCAATAAGAAGCGACATTGAAGTCTGTACCACCGGAACTGTTTGCATCGAGAGTATTACCGAGGTTCCAACCAACACCCATATTCTTCACTGCATCGGTTGCAGATTCTGTTATTTGAGCGTTAGCGATCATCGATGCCCATACCATCAATCCTAAAAATAATATTTTCTTCATAATAGATTAATAAGTTGCTATTTTAGTATATTCTATGTTACTTTATCTCTTTAATAAATCCCTTGCAGTCTCGATTAAAGTGTCCATGCTGCGAGAGGTGTCTTTTCCGGAAAGCGAACAATAGACATCTGGTTCAATACCGAATTCGGTGTGCTGCATTTCATTGTCATAATAAACAATGGCACTATACCTGACAGACCATCCGTTAGGAAGTTCGCTTGAGAAAGGCATTCCCGAACCTCCACCAGTCTTATCACCTAAGATGGTCACGTTAGGACATAGCTTCATGCACTTCACGAAGTCGTTTGCAGCACTAAACACCTCACGATTGGTAAGTACGATGGTTGGTTTCTGCCACCTGATGCCTTCATTAGCAGCATCGAGATATTCTGCCACTGGTTTTGAGAATTCGTTATGTCCCTTACCCGTCTTATGACAATAATAACCGATAAGCAAGCGTTCGTTTGTGAAATGAGAAGCAAGTGTGTGCGCATTTGTCAACTCGCCGCCCCCATTTCCACGTACATCGATAATGATACCATTACACAGTGCCAACTCCTTCAGCATCATACTTACATTACCATCACCAATACCATTGCTAAAACTTGCACATTGCACATACCCCACATTGTCATCAAGAATCTTATAGCGCAAGCTCGATGCTATCTTATAATCATGACCGAGATATGTAGCCTTGATAATGCTATCATTATAATTGAGCGGATAATCTTCGTAGAAACTCCAATTACGGCCATAATCGAAGGCTGTTCCGATATTGACATGACCATCCTTGAGTTCGCTGATCATATTGGTCAACACTTCGAACAACTGCTGCTGGGTCATCTTCTCGTTCACCATCTTCGCATATCTTGTATGAACTTCGTTCCAATCAACTCCGAGTTCTTTCTGCTTGTAATCGAAGAAACAATAATGCTCGTCCAT
>DCIW01000136.1:11084-16784 GCA_002317225.1 Prevotellaceae bacterium UBA1716
TTGACACACGAAGGCATCAAGAAAAGTGTGATAAGCATGAGACAAAAAAGTTGTATATAGTTTCGAGTTTTCATTTTCCAATTGTTTTGTGCTACAAAGTTAAGAATTTTTTATAACTTTGCCCAAAATTTCAGTACAATGAAACGATTATTACACCTAATTATATATTTAGCACTCGCAATTACGGTCCAAGCACAGAGTTGGAAAGCAGGAACTGTGCTTAGTGACAGCGAATTGAAGGACTTGAAAATCGAGCAGTTTTTCGTTGAAGAAGAGGTCTCAGAGGATGTGTTTGCACGAATGAGCGGGAAGTCTTTTCCATCTTCTTGCACTACAAAACGTGCGAGTCTTCGTTATCTGAAACTTCTGCATCGAAACAAAGAAGGTAAGACTCAACGAGGCGAGATGGTATGCAACAAGGCGATTGCAACAGATCTTATCGACATCTTCAAGCAACTGTATGCTTCCAATTATCGCATCGAGCGGATGGTTCTTCCAGATGAATACGATGCTGTCGATGAGAAAGTGATGACTGCCAACAATACCTCTTGCTTCAATTTCCGTTTTGTCTCGGGAACACGTAGAGTTTCGAAGCATGGACTCGGTATGGCTGTAGATATAAACCCGCTTTACAACCCTTGTTACAACACTCGAAACGGCAAATGTGAACCTAAAGCAGGCAAGGATTATGCGACTTCCCGAAGCACTAAGAAAGCAGCACTTCCACTTATCGACAAGCAGGATTTGTGCTATAAGCTCTTTATCCAACATAGTTTTCGTTGGGGAGGTGCTTGGAGAACGAAAAAGGACTATCAGCACTTCGAAAAGTGATATTTTTGTTCAATTTGTATATTTTCCTAATAAAATCGTATTGTCATTTGAAATAAATATCGTACCTTTGCACCACATTTAATCGAAAAGTGAACAACTTTTCTCTTTTATAATAGGTAAAAAGGTATGAATTTCAAATTTATTGCAACCGCTGCAATCGCAGCATTCTCATCTGTTTCAGCACTCGCTGGCGGATATCTCACTAACACTAATCAAAACATTTCTTTCTTGCGCAATCCAGCCCGCGATGCTGCAATAGGTATCGATGGTGTGTATAGCAACCCTGCAGGTGTGGGATTCTTGGATAATGGTTTCCACTTTGCATTCAACTGGCAAGCTGCTTGGCAGACTCGCACCGTAGAGACAACCAACCCTCTCTTTGCAACAGGCGTATATAACAATGGTCAGACAACTAAAGCATACGAAGGTAAGGCAAAGGCTCCATTCATTCCATCTCTTCAGGCTGCATATAATAAGGATAAGTGGTCGTTCCAGTTCAACTTTGCTGTAACTGGTGGTGGTGGTAAGTGTACTTTCGACAATGGACTCGGTTCGTTTGAAGGTGCGGTTGCTAATATCGGTTATGCTCTCAAGGGACTTGGTGCTACAGGATATGATGCCAATTACTTCATGCGTGGAAAGCAGTTCTACTATGGTTTCACTCTTGGTGCATCTTACAAGCCAATAGAGAACCTCTCTGTTTATCTTGGTGCCCGTGCTATCTATGCTTCTACTTCTTACAAGGCTACAATATCTAATATCAAGGTGAATACTGCAAATGGTATGTTGGAGTTTGGTCAGTTCTTGGATGCATCTACCAGTTCGCTCGATGCAAACATTCAGAAACTTGAGCCTGTGAAGGATGTGCCTGGTTATAAGGAAAAGTATGATCAAGCAGTCGCTGCTAAGAACAGTCTTAACACTCTTGAAGTATATCGTGAAGGTGTGAACCTCCAATGCGATCAGAGCGGATTTGGTGTGGCTCCAATCATTGGTGTGGACTATAAGTTGGGCAACTTCAATTTTGCTGCTAAATACGAATTTGAGACAAACATCAATCTCAAGAACTCTTCTACTCTCAAGCAGGCTATGGCAATCGAAGCTGTTAACCAGTTCAAGGATGGTGAGAAGGTAAAGGAAGATATGCCTGCCCTCCTTACTATTGGTGCTCAGTGGAGTCCTATCTCAAATGTAAGAATCAATGCAGGTTACCATTGTTACTTTGATAAGCAGGCAGAGAAGTATGGAGACAAGCAGAACCTCCTCAGCAAGAACACTATGGAATATCTTGGTGGTGTAGAATGGGATCCTATTGAGAAATTGACTGTGAGTGGTGGTTTCCAGATTACTAATTATGGTAATACTGATGCTTACATGAGTGATCTTAGCTATAATGTCAATTCATGGAGTTTTGGTCTTGGTGCTAAGTATCAGTTCAATGATCGTGTAGCAGTTCAGGCTGCTTATTTCCAGACAAACTATGGCCATTATAAGACTGCTACAAGTGAGGTGGGCATAAGCAACGACTTCACTCGTAGTAATAAGGTGGTTGGTGTAGGAGTGGAATTGAACTTCTGATAGAGACAATTAAATTGTCTTGATAAAAACGCTTTTGATTGGGTAGTTAAAAACGTTTTTGATTGGGTAATTAGAAACGCTTGGTGAGGCCAATTAGCAAGTTGTTGCTATAGGAGTGGTACTTTAGGCCGTTAAGTTTGGCTTGATTGAATTGGCCAGTCCATCCGATGGTTAAATAATTACGACGGATAGGTATGTCCAGTGTGAGAAGATGTCTCATGCTGGGCATATTTGCTATATGGGCAAAACAAATATTGTGGTCGTAATTACCAAGACCAAACTCTTCGTAGTATGACTGACCATAATTAGGCGAATATGCAATGCCTAATAAAGGGACTGTCAGTTGATAGCGGAGAGGAAAAACCTTCTTGAACAAACGCAAGCGATATTGGAGCATAGCAACAGCATTGAGCATGATGTCAGCCTTGAGTTGGGCGGGATTGTTGCCATTGCGGGAGTTGTATATGCCTCCGAGATATGCTGATGGTTGAAGACCGAGGGAAAGGTGGAGGGACTCCGAGATGACTCTCGGAGAACGGGGGCTGAAGGAGGGGGAGGATTGAGAATTGAGGAGTGAGGATTGGGGGGTGAGGGAGTAGAGCCATGCAGCGGAATAACGAAGTCCAAAGGCGTATTCATTCACATTGCCCACACGATTCTCCAAAAGCCCAGCATTAGCATCCCAAAGAGATTGGAACGCAACTTTATTATCCATAAGAGAGGTTTGGCGCATGTATTCGTGCATGAATCGTATGTCCAAACCAGAATAATTGTATGGAGAAAGATAAGTGTCGAGCACATTTGATGCGCCTGCACCTATCATATTAGAACGCATTGCCTGTGGCTCCTGAGCTTTTAGGTTCAGTGCCACAAGCAATGTAATTATGTATAATGCTATTCTTTTCACTTAAAACAACTTAAGTTGACCAGTCAACTCATCTCTAATATCGCTATCGCTCTTGCCTTCATCAGGGTCTACGACCTCTTCTGGTGCATCCTCACTGCTATCTTCAGCAACTTCCTCAGGGTCAGGGAAACGCGTTGGTTCGAGTTCCTCAACACTTCCAAGTGGGAATGTAGTAAGTCGTTTGCCCTTTGCCTTGAAGCCCTTGATAGCAATAAACTGCTCTGCATCCACCTCTTCTGATGGGCGATCGATATTTGGATCGTTGAAGTTCACCTGAAGACGAGGGTAGAACGTATCAGTCAAGAGGATAAGTTTGCTGTTCTCGTTATCACCCAAGAAGTTCTGTTTCTTAACGGATGGCTCCATATAGAAGCGCTTGATGTAAGGCATGTTCTGGTTGTCAGCATCCCAAAGAACCGCAGTCCAAACCTTCTTGCTATTGAACTTCTCTATGCGGAGAATATTCTGCTCGTAGTGATTGTTCTGGTCAAAGTTGGAAACATAGAAATCTCCATTAGGAAGGATAACGAGGATTGAGTCGTTATTGAAGAACTCACCAAGATATTGTCCGTGCTCATCATAGTTGATTCGCTGAACATCAGGATCCCACCAAACTTTTCGACCACCAAGCGTACTACCGCCATGAGCCTTGAGTTGGATACGGAATATATCATTCTTTGTCAGGAGGTTTCCGCGTGAAGCACGTCCCTTGATTGCAATCTCAGAGAAGTCTTTCTCAAAGACAAGCTTCTTGATCTTCTCATGAGGTTTCAGTGTAACCTTAATGATTTCAGCCTCACCATTCGCATTCGCAGTGAAATAAGTAACGCGGCTCTTTGGAGTTCCCATTGTCACATCATATTCACGATCGCGAGTTACAGAAGTGACATTGAATCGTTTGATAAACGACTGCCCACTCTCACCATCCTTATAACATACATTATAAATTGTACGCGAATCATTCTTCTTGAACACGGCAATATGAATGATTTCAGCCTTGCGCTTCTCTTTCTTTGACTTTTCAGTCTCACCAACGAAGGCTTTTTCCGAAACCTTTACCACCTTGTAGGTACCATCCTTATAGAAGAGGATAACATCATCAATATCAGAACAGTTGCTCACAAACTCATCTTTCTTCAGACTTGTTCCGATGAAACCTTCTGCACGATTGATAAAGAGCTTTTGGTTTGCCTCTGCAACGGTAGAAGCCTGAATTGTGTCGAAGTTGCGAATCTCTGTGAGACGAGGATGCTCAGCACCATATTTCTGCTTGAGGAACTTGAACCAATCAGCTGTTACTTCGATAAGATTTGCAAGGTCGCGATCAATCTGTTCGATTTCTTCCTTTGTCTTTGCAATGAAATCATCTGCCTTATCCTTGTTGAATTTAAGGATTCGAGCCATCTTGATTTCCATAAGACGAAGGATATCATCGCGTGTAACTTCACGGATAAAGTCTTTCTTGAATGGTTCCAAACGCTTGTCTACGTATGCAATTGCATGGTCCATATCAGGAGCATTCTCGAATTCTTTGCCCTTATAGATACGTTCTTCGATGAAGATTTTCTCAAGCGAAGCAAAGTGGAGTTGTTCGAGAAGTTCGCCCCTGCGTATCTCAAGTTCTCGTTTGATGAGGAACTTAGTGAAGTCAACAGACTTGCGAAGCACATCACTTACAGTCAAGAACTTAGGCATTCGTTCATCGATGACACAGCAGTTTGGAGAGATACTAATCTCACAATCTGTGAAAGCATAAAGAGCATCTATCTGCTTGTCGCTTGAAACACCAGGAACAAGATGAACAACAATTTCTACCTGAGCAGCAGTATTATCTTCAATCTTACGAGCCTTAATCTTGCCCTTGTCTACAGCCTTTGTGATAGTTTCGATGAGCGATTCGGCAGTCTTTCCGTAAGGAATCTCACGAATAACGAGTGTCTTATTATCAAGTTTCTCAATCTTTGAACGCACACGAACCGAACCACCACGCTGACCATCATTATATTTTGCCACATCTATCGAACCTCCAGTAAGGAAGTCTGGATAGATTTGGAATGGTTCTTCGTGGAGATAATGAACTGCAGCATCACAAATCTCATTGAAGTTATGTGGGAGAATCTTGCTTGAAAGACCTACAGCAATGCCCTCCACACCTTGAGCGAGAAGGAGTGGGAACTTGACAGGAAGTGCGATAGGCTCTTTGTTACGACCATCGTAAGAGAGTTTCCATTCGGTAGTCTTTGGATTGAAAACCACATCGAGAGCAAATTTCGAAAGTCGAGCCTCAATATAACGTGCAGCAGCTGCATCATCACCAGTAAGGATATTACCCCAGTTTCCCTGGCAATCAATCAGCAATTCCTTTTGTCCCATCTGCACGAGTG
>DCIW01000266.1 GCA_002317225.1 Prevotellaceae bacterium UBA1716
GTGGGGTATCAAACTTGGGTTAAGCTACGACTTGCCAATGCCCAGCGATATACTCCACAGGGAGACGAACAGGAAGAAACCTGCCGAATAATCGAAACTATGGATAAAGCGGGAGTGAGTGTGGATGACTATGATACATGGGTCAATATCGGCCTAATCATAGCCCATATACTTGGCGAAGGAGGCCGAAATCACTATCATATCTTCAGTCGAAACAGCTATAAGTATAAGCCTTATGACTGTGACAAGAAGTATGACAATCTAGTCAGGACGACTCGCGGAGAGGCTGGATTGGGCACTTTGATATGGTTTGCGAGGAATGAGGGGGTGATTGTGTGAGAAAAGTGTAATCTAATAGTGGGTTATTTGTTTTTATGTATTATATTTGCAATAAAAAATAATATTATGGAAATAAATGACCCACGATTAGATTACATTAAGATTATTGCACATAAGTATTGTTCACCATTTGGCGAAACAAATGAAAAGGCATTATGCACTGAAATAGACTATAATGTAACAGAAGTATTCAGCCATCAAATAGAGAAACTGCTTGAAAAATATAAAGATAAACACGAATCGTACATATCTAATGAAAAAATCCAATCATCCATCAATACTTTCGGCTTGGATGCGGAAAAATTATGGATTACTATTCTGTTCGTAATTGATTTTGTAGAAGGATGTTTTTGCCTTGTCACCCGAAGAAAACTTTCTTCAGTAAGAGAAATGGCTGGAAAGATGCTCGACATTTATGACGACACCTCTTTAATAATAAAGGTTGAGAGTAAGAAAGGACAATACGAGACTAAATTTATTGAAATGAATCGGGCATTTAAGAAATTTCTTGAAGGGATATACAACTCCAAAGGCACATATTATGATACAAGAGAAGTAGACTGGCATTATGATGGAGACCTGAGTACAGCAAAATTGGCTTACTTCACAGAGATTTTACAATACCTCCTTAATAAAAAATATACTGCTAAGAAACCAAGCAAACTTGCGTTTATAGCAAAACTTGCGTATATACTGGATTATACTAATGATGAAAGATTTATTAATGAATATGAATTAGTACCAATAAAAACAAGTATTGATAGAAAACTGGCAGAACTAAACGGTAAAGAAAAAGTTGGAAATAAAGAATTTTATAAGAATACTATTGATACGGGCAAATTGTTAAGTGACATGATAAAGAAGAATAGGACACAACCTGACCCAGGAGGAAGTAATTATATGTTAGATTTAAATATTTAGATAAATAGTTGATATTCAATTATTTTTAATTAAGGGAATTTTCGTCTATAAGGATGAAAGTTCCCTTAATTGTTTGTGTCAATTTTTCTTTTCGCTCTTTAAGATAATGCTTAACTTTGCACCGGATTTGAGAAACAACGGTTCCGAATCCAGACGATCTTTGGTTTATTGGAACACATATTTCTCAATCAATTTTTATTAACATTGCCCCTTTGTAATTCAAGTCCCTTGGGCAAGGCAAATTTATGGCAAAGAAGCCACTTAACGTTGCAGAGGAAGCAACTCAAAACTCCTCAACAATTATTGAAGAAGCAACAAAGACTTCTTCAACACAGAATCATATGAACAAGAAATTTGACCTTTCGAGCCTTACTGACATCGGAATGAAGTCAGAAGGACATTTGACTCAGGCTCTCGTCAATGACGATGATGCCAAGCGCTTCGTCCATACTCTTATGGAACGCAAAGAGCGCATTCAGATTGAGTTTAAGAACCACAAAAGTGATGGTTCTCCTTACATCTGGGTTACTTCACCACGCATTGAGGGCGGTTGCTCAATCCATGCAACTGACAAGAATGCCACTTGGTTGATCACTTACCTCAAGACCGGTATCGCAGGACCTATCCCTGACACCGATGGAGAGGTGGAGATGAGCGGACACGATGACCTTGGCAAGGACATGCTCATGACTTATCTGGAGAGCAGCGAGAAGGACTTTGTGAAGTTCACTCCTCTCTTTTCCAACCCTACCTATGTGAAGGCAAAACTTCACTGCCGCAAGGGTAGTATCAACTTCACTGTCGCAAAGACAGAGAAATTTGTCGATTGGCTGAACGAAAACAAGTTCGCAGCCTAAGTATTAACTAATCAAGGATGATTTAAGTGGAAGAGAAGCATAAGGCGCCACGCTTCTCTCTACTTAAGGATTCCACTAAAAAATATTAAACAGAATGAAAAAAAGAATTATTAAACTTAATAAGAATGCAGATGGTAGCATTCCATATCTCTCATCTATTATCGAAGAGATACCAACCAATACCATCATTTGTAAGACACTCACAGGACTTGGCGCCACTTACAGCGAATGTAAGGCTAAGCGTCACTCCATAATCATAGAGCCAAATCTGCCCGTCATCATAGGTAAATGCAACTCTGAAGTTCATAAGGAAGACGGACTGTTCGGTGTGTATAAGGGTGTCAGAAAGGACCATATATCCTACTATATCAATAACCAGATACAAGATGGCAAGTACATCAAGATCATGACAACTCCAGAGAGTTTCATGAGAGTACAGATGGCTATCCATGAGTGTGATATGGATATCATGACAGACTTCTTCCTACTCTTTGACGAATGTCATAAGGTGATACAGGACAATGACTACCGCAACACTGTGACTCTGCCATTCGACACATTCTTCTCATGTGAGAATAAGGCATTGGTATCAGCTACACCACTTGAATTTTCAGATCCAAGATTTGAGGTGAATGGTTTCACGGAAATTGTGGTAGAACCAGATTTTGACTATTCACAAGAGGTGAAACTCGTGATGACCGACAATATCTGTGTAGCTACGCAAGTGGCTCTTGACATCAAGGTTGATGAAGAACTTGTCAATGCCCGCAACTCATTATATCCAGAGAAGGGTAGGGAAGACGCGGTATATTTCATTTTCTGCAACTCACTATGTTTTATTAAGAGTGCTATCAGAGAATTAGGAATACAGAACGAATCCAAGATTTATTGTTCGCACAATAGTTGTGAAGATTTATCGCGCAACGGCTATACTAACTACAGCGAAAACTGGGACTCTCAGTACGCTAAGTACAACTTCTTCACAAGTCGATTCTACAACGCATTTGACATCGAACTTGACATCAAGCCAAATGTCATTATGGTTTCAGATGGTACTATCTGTGTGCCTTCGCTTCTTGCACCAGCTACAGATGTACGCCAGATTATCGGACGATTCCGCAATGGGGTGGATAGTGTGGTTCATGTATTCACTATCAATCTGGATTTTCCAAGCCGGACTCGTAAGGATATCAAGGAGTATGTAGATTCGCAGCAGATGATATACTTGGACATTCACACCAGATGGGAGAATGCCACTACACAGGAGTCAGCCAACGCATTTTGTGATGCATGCGAATCAATGCTTCCACATTGTTGGCACAAGTGGGTGGATGATGTAGTGTATGAGAATTCATTTGCTATCGACAACTATATCGAAGACCAATACCTTATCTCTACATATAGTGACCTGGATTGGTTCTTGAGAGAATATGAAAAGGAAAAGGGTATAAAGATAGCTTTCTTAATGCCTATATTCAAAAAGGATCCTTACAAGATACAGAAGAATAAGACTCTCAACGAACATCGTAAGGAGATTGTAGAGCAACTCGCTCTTCTCGGCGACTGTGAGTCTGAATTTGATCGTCGTGTCAAGGAGGACTTACGCAATGTGGATTCTTTCATCGTAGAGGCTTACGAACTACTTGGTCGTGAGACTATTGAGAAGCTCCAGTATTCGCGCAAGAAGATAAATGAAGCCATGATTCTGGCTCATGCTGAAGAGCGACTCCGTGGTGATGAGATACTTCGATGTATCCGCAATTCCTTCATCGTCGGTCAGTGGTATTCTGTCGATTTCATCAAGAAGGAACTCAAGCGAATCTACAAGCTCTTCAATATCGTCTCTCCAAAGGCGATTACATCACGCAGTATCAAGGACTTCTTCATCGTGAAGGAAAGCAAACGAAAGAATGTGCGTGGATATGTGATTGAACGATGTAATATATAAGTAAGAAAAGGAGTCAGCCCCGTAGTGAGGTTGACTCCTTGTAGTATAATATTGGATTCTGTCTTTTCTTATTATTGTGTCAAAGTACATTTTCTTTTCTTTTATCCCTTAAAGAATTAAGGGAAAATCATTATTTTTTGTACCTATATATTGACGGGGCATATCATCCCGTCACACACATAGTGTGTCACTTTGTCATAGGAAATGTGGGAATATATGTCACATAGTTTAAAATAATTAACTGACAAGGGGTGGGGTGGGGAAGTGGCACAAAGGTTGTATTAGGGATAGATGTGAATTTTATAAACTCTAAAAATATAAACATTATGAACATTAAACCATTAGGAGACAGAGTTCTTATACTCCCAGCTCCAGCAGAAGAGAAGACAATCGGTGGAATCATCATTCCTGATACAGCTAAGGAAAAGCCTCTACAGGGCGAGGTAGTCGCTACTGGCAACGGCACTAAGGATGACGAAATGATCCTTAAGGTAGGCGACCAGGTTCTTTATGGCAAATATGCCGGACAGGAACTTGAGTTCGAAGGTGTGAAGTATCTTATGATGCGTCAGAACGACGTTTTGGCTATTTTGGGATAAAGGAAAGGCCCCCCAACCCCCGAAGGGGGAGGGTATGCACAGAGATAAGAAAAGAAAAACAACTTAATTTACCTCCTACCACAAACCGGATGGCAAATGGTAAATGGTAAATGATTAAATAGTAAATACAACTATGTCAAAAGATTTGAAATTCAATATTGAAGCACGCGAGCAGCTTAAGCAAGGTGTTGATCAGCTTGCAAATGCCGTAAAGGTGACACTTGGTCCTAAGGGTCGCAATGTAATCATCGAAAAGAAGTTTGGCGCTCCACACATCACAAAGGACGGTGTGACTGTAGCCAAGGAAATAGAACTCGCTGACCCATTCCAAAACACTGGAGCACAGCTCGTAAAGAGTGTAGCATCAAAGACTGGCGACGACGCTGGTGATGGTACTACTACAGCAACAGTTCTCGCTCAGTCAATCGTAGCTACTGGTCTTAAGAATGTGGCTGCAGGCGCTAACCCAATGGACCTCAAGCGTGGTATCGACAAGGCTGTGACTAAGGTAGTAGAGCACATCAAGGCTCAGAGCGAACAGGTAGGTGATGACTACGACAAGATCGAACAGGTGGCTACAGTCAGTGCCAACAACGATCAGGAGATTGGTAAGCTCATCGCTGACGCTATGAAGAAGGTAAGCAAAGATGGTGTCATCACTATCGAAGAGGCTAAGGGTCGTGAAACTACTATCGGCGTGGTAGAAGGTATGCAGTTTGACCGTGGTTATCTCTCACCATACTTCGTGACAAACACTGAGAAGATGGAGTGTGAGATGGAGAACCCACTCATCCTTATCTATGACAAGAAGATAAGCAACCTTCAGGAGTTCCTCCCAATCCTTAACCCAGCTGCACAGACTGGTCGTCCAATCCTCGTCATCGCAGAGGATGTAGAGAGTGAAGCATTGACTACACTCGTAGTGAACCGTCTCCGTGCCCAGCTCAAGATTTGTGCTGTAAAGGCTCCAGGTTTCGGTGACCGTCGTAAGGCAATGCTCGAAGACATCGCTATCCTTACAGGTGGTATCGTCATCTCAGAAGAGAAGGGCTTGAAACTCGAACAGGCTACTCTCGAAATGCTTGGTTCGGCAGAGAAGGTGACTGTATCAAAGGAGAACACTACAATCGTAGGTGGTAAGGGTCAGAAGGAACTCATCCAGGACCGTGTCAATCAGATTAAGAACGAGATCAAGTCTTCTACATCTGAGTATGACAAGGAGAAGCTTCAGGAGCGTCTCGCTAAGCTCTCAGGTGGTGTAGCAGTACTCTATGTAGGTGCAGCATCAGAAGTTGAGATGAAGGAGAAGAAGGACCGTGTTGACGATGCTCTCTGCGCTACTCGTGCAGCAATCGAAGAAGGTACTATCCCTGGTGGTGGTGTAGCCCTCATCCGTGCTATCGAGAGCCTTGAAGGTGTAGAAGGTGACAACGCTGACGAAACTACTGGTATCAAGATCATCAAGCGTGCTATCGAAGAGCCACTCCGTCAGATCGTGGAGAACGCAGGTCTTGAGGGTAGTGTAGTAGTAGAGAAGGTTCGCAATCAGAAGGGTGACTACGGTTACAACGCTCGCAAGGACACTTACGAAAATCTCCGTGAGTCAGGTATCATCGACCCAGCTAAGGTGACTCGTGTAGCTCTTGAGAACGCAGCCTCAATCGCAGGTATGTTCCTCACTACTGAGTGTGTGATCTGTGACTCAAAGGAAGATAAGCCAGAGATGCCAATGGGCGCACCTGGAATGGGTGGAATGATGTAGGACCCCCTCTTATCCCCCTTAAGGGGGAGGATAGATAAACGGAGTTTACATATATACGATTTAAAAAAGGAAAAGAGGTTGAACAGTGGTTATTGTTCAGCCTCTTTTGTTGTGTATTGTTTGGCCATACCTTCCATACGATGAATCCAGAAGAACTGCCAAGTACGGAAGAGGGGACTCCAAAGCACTTCGGACGGGCAGATTCGCATGAACTTGATGTTTCGATATGTTCGCCAAATGAAGATGAAGAGTTTGTTGTCATAGCGCCATTTGGCTATATCACGATCATCGTGACCAAGATTAGCTCCGCGTTCCACTTCTTTGAGCATCAGTCGACCAGTTTTTTCGTTGGAAGGGTAGGGGAGTCGGTCTTCGGGCATACCAAACACATCTTTCATAATCCACATCACTCCGTGTATCATATTGTTAAGATTGAGTTTGTCGAGCATTATCTGGACTTTCTGAAAGTCTATCTCGCCTGAATTTATCAACCAATAATAATCCAACAACTGACGAAGACCAATTCCATCATGGAAGAAATGGCGCATAATATGAATCAACTGGAATATCATATTGAATTCGCCAGTAGGGACACTTATACGTCCAGCACCATCGGGAAGTTCTTTCCAATTATTCATTTGGACAAGATGTTCATCCTCGCACCAATGTTCGAATAAGGTCATCTTTGGAAAACTGAAGAGATAAGTAGGCCAGTAATGACCTTCGACAGCCACATCGCCTAAGGGTTCGAGATGGATATGATGTATTCCAACTTCAGCATATTTACCATTCATCTTCTTCTGAACCCACTTGATAAATCGAAGACGGTTCTCATTACCGCGATATTTTGGCTCTGTGGCGCTTTTAGCAAGGTCGTTGTACCATACCCATATATCTATATCTCCGGCTGTTCTACGCGAAGGAATAGGGTAAAGAAGGGCATTTCCCTGACCTTTCAATATACATGAACTCATTCCTTCCTTATTCAACCACTTCTGTATCCAGGCAGACTTCTTGTTAAGTTCGGTATTATTGTCTTCTATCTTACTGAGATAACTATACCAAGTGGCAAATAAATCAGGGTCCATACCTGTATTTGAAAGGCCACCATAATAATGTACCACATTTTCAACACCACTAAACAACACACCAACAAGGCACTGGCGATCCGCTTCTTTATATATCTCCAACCATTCGTCTTTAGTGGGGAGAACAGTAAAGGAATCACGAGTACCTACTGATATCTGTAATAATTCGTAGAATAATTTCATTTTTGTGTATAAAGTCTATTCAAACCAGTTGTCACGGTCCATATTTCTATATCCTATAGCTTCGGCAATATGACTCACCTTGATATTCTCCGAACCTTCAAGGTCGGCTATGGTTCTTGACACCTTCACTATACGGTCGTAAGCACGGGCACTGAGATTGAAATTCTTCATGGCCGTACGTAATATATTGGTGCATTCAGTATCAAGAACGGCATATTTCTGCATGAGTCCGCTTGTCATTTGAGCATTACAATGTATGCCTTTATATTCCTTGAAACGCTCAATCTGAATTTTACGGGCTTGTATCACGCGTTCTCTAATAGCACTACTACTCTCGCCTTTTGGGGCTGTGGCTATGTCTTCGAACGGAACACTCTCCACCTCAACTTGTATGTCGATACGGTCCATGAGAGGTCCGCTAATTTTGTTCATATAGCGTTGAATTTGTCCTGGAGTACAAACACATGTATGGGTAGGGTGGTGATGATATCCGCAAGGACAAGGATTCATACTAGCCACAAGCATAAACGAACAAGGGAGTGTAAGATTATACCGAGCTCGTGAGATAGATATTATTCGGTCTTCAAGCGGTTGGCGAAGTGTTTCCAAAACCGAACGATTAAACTCAGGCAATTCATCGAGGAAGAGAACTCCATTATGGGCCAAACATATTTCGCCCGGCATAAAGGTATTACCACCTCCGACTAGGGCAACATCAGAAATAGTATGATGAGGAGAGCGGAAAGGACGTTGGCTAATCAATGTGGAGTCTTTCTTGAGTTTTCCCGCCACACTATGTATTTGTGTCGTTTCGAGACTTTCGTGAAGTGATAGGGGAGGAAGAATGGATGGAAGACGTTTTGCCATCATAGATTTACCACAACCTGGACTACCAACAAGAATGATATTATGTCCGCCGGCAGCAGCCACTTCAAAGGCACGTTTAACGTTTTGTTGACCTTTAACTTCGTCAAAATCGAAGTCAAATATCGACTGTTGAGCAAAGAATTCTTCACGAGTATTGACAATAGTCGGTTCCAACTCTATTCTACCCATTATATGAGACAATACCTCGTACAGATTATCTACGCCATATACTTTTACTTTATCAACTACAGCCGCTTCACGAGCGTTATCAGTAGAAACGAATATAGAGTCAAATCCCATACTACGAGCCTTGATAGCGATTGGCAACACACCTTTAACGGGAAGAATTCTACCATCAAGACCAAGTTCACCAACAAACATCATACGACTTACATCTATTCCGTCAGCCAACTTTATTAAACCATACGATAGAAGTATTCCTACCGCCATCGGGAGGTCAAAACCTGAACCTTCTTTCTTTATATCAGCTGGAGAAAGATTGATAACAAGTGACATATTAGGAAGCTTATATCCTAATTGTCTTATAGCTGAATATATACGTTCCTGACTTTCGCGAACGGCATTATCTGGCAAACCGACTATACAGAAGCGAAGGTTATTCATTCCATTGTATGAATAAGTATCCGCTTCGACAGTGACTGGTATCGCATCCAAACCTTGTAGTGTGGCAGTAGGAACTTTGACAAGCATATGAATGTTGTAAACTTAAATATAAATAATGATGAACTATATATTTGGAGTATTAGTCATATATTTATTTTCATATTGACTAACTCCTAATAAAAAAACGACCAGCAAACATTATTTTATTAATTTGCTGGCCGTTTTAACTATTATCTTTTTAAGAGTAATATCAATTAAGCTTTAGAGTCTGTTGCCTCTACCTTTGGCTCAGCAGAATCCTTTGATTTCTTACTCTTTTTCTTGCCTTTCTTCGAACCATAACCGTAGCCATAGCCATAACCGTAGCCGTAACCATAACCGTAGCCATAACCGTAACTCTTTCCGTAACCGTAACCATAACCATACTTATATGTATGCTTACGCTTAGAAAGGTCAATACCATTGATTACGATACAGAGTTGGTCAAACTTCTTGTCAATCTTGAGCTTGTTGACATAGTCAAGGGCAGCCTTTGGAGTTACATCACAACGACAAACATATACACAGATATCAGCAATACGACTGATAATATCTGAGTCTGTTACCATTGCGATAGGAGCTGTATCGACGATGATGTAATCGTATTTAGCACGAAGATCAACCATCAATTTGTCAAGAGTGTCGCGTGATACCAACTCAGTTGGGTTTGGAGGAATAACACCACCAGGGAGGATATCAAGATTCTTACTCAACTCTGATGTCTGGATGAGTGAGTCGATTGGATATTCCTGAGGACTACTCAAGTAGTTTGAAATACCAAGCATTGACTTACTCAAGTTGAATACCTTATTCAAACCTGGCTTACGAATATCAAGACCGATAATCAATACTTTCTTATCAAGGAATGCAAGACTGACAGCTAAGTTACCGGCTATATAAGACTTACCTTCCGAAGGTTGGGTAGATGTAAACTGAATAACCTTCTGTCCTTCCTTAAGCATAAAGAGAAGGTTAGTTCGAAGTCCACGGAATGACTCTTCATTAAGTTCATTTCTATTTTCACGAACAACGATTGAACCACCCTTAGTATTTGAAAGTGGAAGTTCACCAACCACTGGTACATCAGTAATCTTACGAATATCATCACGATTTTCAATCTGATATTTGAGAGACTCGATTACCCAAATGATGAGGAATGGAATGATAAGACCAACTGCAAGAGCGATAAGATAAATACGCTGTGAGTTTGGACCTACAAAACTTGACATTCTTGGTGTTTCAATCATACGACCGTTATTAGCAGTAGCGGCAAGAGTGATGACATTTTCCTCACGCTTCTGGAGAAGCATCATATAGAGGTCAGACTTAATTGTCTGCTGACGGTCCATTGAAATAATCTGCTTTTCCTGGATTGGGGCACTACTGATACGACTCTGATATGCACCAGCCTGAGCACTGAGATTACTCTGCTGAATACGGAGACCGCGGAGTGTACCATCAATACTAGAGTTTACAGAAGAATGAAGAGCACCAATCTGTTCGTTCAAACGCTGAACTACAGGGTTAGCCTCACTCGAAGTCTGCAACAAACGCTTACGCTCAAGTACGAGGTCATTATACTGATTGATAGTAGAATTGAGAGACTGATCCTCAAAACCTACAACAGGAATAACATCATCCTTATTAGATGGATTATTAATATATTCCTTAAGTGACTGAGCAAGATTAGCCTGTGTACTGGTTTCTGCACGCTGATTGTCATAAGTGGCCTTTTGAGATATAGCTACAGAAGCATCACTTGCACCATTAACCAAACCAGAACGCTGCTTATAACTTGCAATCTGACCTTCAGTACTACTAAGTTCATCATTGATAACACGAATTCGGTTATTAATAAAGTCAGCAGTACGACGAGCAACTGTATTCTTAACTTCGTTAGCATCAGCATTATAATCATCTACAAGACGATTGATAAAGTCAATACCACGCTGAGGAACTGTCTCATGAACAGAAAGAGTAGCAATTGTTGTAGTTTCTGAAAGAGGAACAACATTCAAGTTACCAGCAAATGAAGAAGCTACTTTATTTGGAGAACTGATAGTTGCCAAAAGGAATACATCCTGAGTAGGAGTAGCTACTGAGTCATTTTTAGTAAATGAGATAGTACCTACAGGTAATGACATGTTAGCAGGAAGTTTCTTAATAGTCTGTGTCTTAAATTGTCCCTTACCATACGAAGCTTCAACAAAAAGACTTCCATCCTTCTTGTAATTTACAGTAAGATCAATATCAGAACTCAAATTCTCCGCAACACCTGATGGGAATGAAATAATAACAGGAGCTGTCTTATAACAAGGAATCTTATATCCAAATGACTGCTTGTAATATGTAGAAACATAGAGATTAAGGTCATTAACTACTTCCTTCACAAGAGTACGAGTCTTGAGAATCTCCATTTCGTTTTCAAAATTGTGTGAAGTAGCAATATAACCGATATCAAGCATATCAGACATTGCAGACATCGCAGCATTTCTTGATCTGTTGTCGCTATCCTTAATAAGAACAGAACCAGACACATTATAAATAGGTGTTTGGAAACGCAGATAAATAAAAGCTGCAATCAAGCAAATAATAATACTTACAACAAACCAAGGCCAATGGAGAGTGACCATAAAAAGAATCTTACTAAGATCGAAGAAACTTTCTTCTTCTTCTTGCTGTGTATTCAGATTAATCTGTGGCTGTGAAGTTGTCTTTGTAGTATCCATTAATTATTATATATTAATATGTT
This sequence comes from Prevotellaceae bacterium UBA1716, assembly GCA_002317225.1. Taxonomy (GTDB): domain Bacteria; phylum Bacteroidota; class Bacteroidia; order Bacteroidales; family Bacteroidaceae; genus Minthosoma. The sequence goes on from DCIW01000266.1 coordinate 11,980, forward strand.
ACTATTTTGTATAACGAACAATTGTAGCAATCAAAGAGCCGAGTGAGATGAGTGATGAAATAGAAGTCAACCACAACTGAGTCGAAGCACCAGTATTAGAGAACTTAGCCTTTGTCTTGTTAGGTGTAACGTATACCACATCATTCTGCTGCAACTGATAGAGTGGGTTGTAGATGATTGTAGCATCCGTAAGGTCCATTGTATAGATATGACGCTTTCCCTTGTCATCCTCACGAATGAGCTTTACGTTGTCACGTCGACCATAAATTGACATATCGCCACCAAGAGCAAGAGCTTCGAGAATATTAACCTTTTCATTCTTGATAGTAAACTGTCCTGGCTTATTTACTTCACCAAGAACAGTAATCTTGAACTCAGGCATACGAACCATTACTACAGGAGTTTCCTTGAGATAAGTCTTAAGTTTATCCTTAATCATCTCTTCGCATTCGTTCTTTGTCAAACCCTCAACTGTGAGGCGACCAAGAATAGGAAAATCAATTGTTCCGTCGTTATCTACAAGATAAGTTTCAAGACTACCCTGTGTAGTTGCCTTATTGTTATCAATACTTACTGAACGTCCAAGATTAAAGTGTGCAGAAGCAGAAGGATCGGATGTATTAACTGTAATAGTCAAGATATCCTTTGGCATAATCTTAGCATCATAAAGGTCTGTGTTCTGATTCAATGAATTAGCATATTCATGATTCTGAATATATGGCACCTTACGATAAGAATTACATGCTGTCAATGAGAGCATCGCACAAATTGCAACAATTTTCAAAAATGATTTCATTTTCAATTCTTCTTTATTGTTTTGTTATATAAATTCTAAAAATAATCTTTTATCCAAAAATTTTCTGTAAGAAAGACTTCTTCTTGTTATACTGAGCAGCAGCTTCAGCATCTTCCTCATAATGATCCACAAGATCGTGATAAGTCAATTTGTTCTTTATCATCTGATAAATTGTACCCCAATCAGGAAGACCGCCAAGATTTCTGTCATCAATAAACATATCAACCTTGAGTTTTCTTGAGTAACTCAAGTTGTTTTCAGTATCTTCTTCTGGAAAATCCAAATTGGCAGCATAAAATTCAAGACCACGTTCCTTACAGAAATCAACTGCTTCCTGTAGTAAGTCACCTGTGCGGCAACTCCACAAAATAAGTCTGTGACCATCGTTTTGAATCTTTTTAAGTGTCTCGATAGCAAAAGGAATTTCCTTACCGATATCAGGATACTTATGTTCAACGATAGTTCCATCAAAATCAATTGCAATATTCATTTGTTTACGTACGTATTATTCCTAATAATTATATTTAGCGTGCAAAGATAGTGATAATTATTTGAATTAACTTTATTTAAAACGGAATTTAACCGAATTTGCACATAAATTTAAATAATAATTACCATTATATTTGATTTTGATACTTATATATTGTCATGATGTATATTTAACACAAATAATATCTTATATGAAGTTTTATTATAAATATGGAAAGAATTACACATCATAACCCTATTAAAAATTGCTATTAACAAGCAAAAACAGCATATTAACAGCAATATAAAAAGTAAGTAGGTGTCCACATAAAATGTTTGAACACCTACTCAATTAGAAGTATTAATTTTCAGAAGTTGATTCCGATTCGTCTGCTTCTTTAGAAACCAAATCCAAATCAGTATTTGCCAACTTAGCAAGAAGTTTCTTTTCAATTTCCTCAGCCAACTCAGGGTTATCAAGCATGAGTTTCTTTGTGGCATCACGACCTTGGGCGAGTTTGCTTCCTTCATAACTGAACCAAGAACCAGATTTCTTGATAATACCTGTAGCAACACCGAGGTCAACAATTTCGCCACTGCGACTGATACCTTCGCCATACATGATGTCAAACTCGCACTTACGGAATGGAGGAGCAACCTTGTTCTTTACTATCTTCACTTTAACGAGATTACCAAGAATCTCTTCACCGTTCTTGATTACCGAACTCTTACGAATATCAATTCGTACCGAAGCATAGAACTTGAGAGCATTACCACCAGTTGTTGTTTCAGGATTGCCAAACATAACACCAATCTTTTCACGCAACTGATTGATAAAGATACAAGTAGTTTTAGTCTTGCTGATAGTAGAAGTAAGCTTTCGGAGTGCCTGACTCATAAGACGAGCCTGAAGACCCACCTTATTATCACCCATATCACCTTCAATTTCTGCCTTAGGAGTGAGTGCTGCAACTGAGTCGATAACTACAATATCAACTGCAGAAGAACGGATAAGATTATCTGCAATCTCAAGAGCTTGTTCACCATTATCTGGTTGACTCACATAGAGATTATCAGTATCTACACCAAGTTTTGCTGCATAGAAACGGTCGAAAGCATGTTCTGCATCAATAAATGCTGCGATACCACCAGCCTTTTGACATTCAGCTATAGCATGAATTGCAAGTGTAGTCTTACCCGAAGATTCAGGACCATAAATTTCGATGATACGGCCCTTTGGATAGCCACCTACACCAAGTGCAGCGTTAAGTCCAATAGAACCAGTAGGAATCACTTCTATATTTTCAACCTTTTCATCTCCAAGTCTCATGATAGAACCATGACCAAAATCCTTTTCAATCTTAGCCAATGCAGCTTGAAGAGCTTTAAGTTTATTAGCGTCTGCCATATATATTTAAGAGTTATGAGTTATAAGTTAAGAATTATGAGAGATGTATTAGAGTTCGAGGTCACCATCATGGATTTCATGCCATGGAAGACCCTGAGTATTGAGTTGCTCCATGAATGGATCTGGGTCAAACTCCTCAACATTATGTACACCTGGAGTGTTCCAAAGTCCCTTCATAAACATCATAGCACCAATCATAGCAGGAACACCAGTTGTGTAACTTACTCCCTGCATACCAGTCTCTTCGAATGCTGCACGATGTGAGCAGTTGTTATATACATAATATGTGTGCTCTTCACCATTCTTAATACCACGAATACGACAACCTATAGAAGTCTGTCCCTCATAGTTTTCACCGAGTTCCTGTGGATTAGGAAGAACAGCCTTAAGGAACTGAAGTGGCACAATCTTAACAGTTACAGGACCGCTACCATCTGCTGCTTCAGCCTTGTATTCAATTTCATCAATACGTGACATACCAATGTTCTGAATAACTTCAAGATGCTTCAAGTACTGCTGACCGAATGTCATCCAGAAACGAGCACGCTTGATAGTAGGGTAGTTGATTACGAGAGATTCTATCTCCTCATGATGAAGAAGATAAGAGTCGCGTGGACCAACCTCAGGATAAGTAAGATCCTTATGAATCTCGAGTGGTTCAGTCTCTACCCACTTGCCATCTTCCCAGTAAAGTCCCTTCTGAGTAATCTCACGGATATTGATTTCTGGGTTGAAGTTAGTGGCAAATGCCTTATGATGATCACCTGCATTACAGTCAACGATGTCAAGATACTGAATTTCGTCGAAGTGATGCTTTGCAGCGTATGCAGTATAAATAGAAGTTACACCTGGGTCGAAACCGCAACCAAGAATAGCACAAAGACCTGCCTTCTCAAAACGCTCACGATAAGCCCACTGCCAAGAGTATTCGAAATGAGCCTCGTCCTTTGGTTCATAGTTAGCAGTATCAAGATAGCTAACCTTTGCTTCAAGACAAGCATCCATGATAGTGAGATCTTGATAAGGGAGAGCAAGGTTCATAACAAGACAAGGTTCAGTACGCTTTTCTGCCTCACCAAAATACTCATTGAACAGAGCAACGAGTTCTGGTACGATATCAGCATCCACGTGTGCAGTCTTGATGCTACCCTTTGGAACAAGTCCCTTAGCTTCGATAGCGTCAGCCAAAGCACGACACTTTGATTCAGTACGAGAGGCAATCATAATCTCAGTGAAAATGTCAGAGTTCTGTGCCACTTTGTGTGCAGCTACTGAGGCAACGCCACCTGCACCAATAATTAAAACTTTTCCCATTATATGTATTATTAAATTATTTTCGATGCAAAGATAACAAATTTTTCGTTTACTTCATCACTTATGCACCAAAACCTTTTCAATATAATAATAAATTCTCTTTTTTATTTTTTAAAAAGACTTTTAAATGATTATTATTATAGCGTGTCAACAACTACAATAACTTTTCCTCCAAAAATTTGCTTTTTTAGTTATTGTTATAAGGTGTGTGAGTTATCAATCAAAAACAGACACTTATCAACACCTTAAAATATTGATTTATACTATAATTAAAGTACTTATCAACACTATGTTCATAAAGTTGTTAAACGATAACTTTTTAATCAAATTAAGTCGAAAACTGTTGATAACTATGTTCACATTGGGTTGATAAAAAATAATAACTTTTCTTGCTTTTTAAAATGATTTTTACATAGATTTTGCGATTTAAATTTCCAAACAAAGTTGTTAGAAAATGTTGACACGATATAAACAAGTTATTAACAGTAAATAGACAACTTATCAACATAGTTATTAACAACAAAACACACCCTTATGTATTGATAAAAACTCTTAAGTGTTTTGCCTAACACATAAGGGTGATTAGTGATGTCCGTTAGGGTGTACTTTTTATTGTTCAGTAATAACCTTGTCAGTTTATTGTAACTCGTTCAACCTGAATATCTTCTTTGAGGAAAAGGTTGGCACACTCTCTGAACTTGGTTCGCGACTCTGTAGTGAAATATTTGCAAGTTCCGTTTTGCGTTATTCTGCTACTCATCTCTGGATGACGAACAAAGTAGTCTTCAAGACTCTCAGCAATGTACTTACCTTGAGGAATAATCTTTATGTTACTTGGACAGTATTTCTTTATCTTTTCGAGTAGGAGAGGGTAGTGCGTACATCCAAGGATGATAGTATCTATTTGAGGGTCTTTCGAAAGGAGTTTATCAATACTATCCTTAACGAAATAGTCTGCACCAGGCTTGTCAAACTCGTTGTTTTCAACTATAGGAACCCACATAGGGCATGCTTGTCCGGTAATTATTGAACCTGGATATAACTTTTCTATCTCAATCGAATAACTCTCAGAACGTATGGTTCCTTCGGTAGCGAGTACGCCAATATGTTTGGTGTTTGATAATTTTCCTACAATTTCGGCAGTAGGTCTGATTACTCCAAGCACTCTTCGGTCGGGAGCATTGAATGGGAGATAATTCTGCTGGATAGAACGTAATGCCTTTGCAGAGGCTGTGTTACAACCGAGAATTACGAGTGGACAACCGAACGAGAATAGTTTTTTAACTGCCTGAAGTGTGAATTCGTACACTACATCAAACGAACGTGTTCCATAAGGAGTACGTGCATTGTCACCAAGATATATATAGTCAAACTGAGGCATGCGGTTGCGAATGCCTTCGAGAATGGTTAATCCTCCAAAACCAGAGTCGAACACTCCTATAGGACCTGCAAGGTTTGGTATTGGAAAATCCTTAATATCAGTTGACATATCCATAATAATCACAAGTTATTATTGTATATTATTTTATCAAGAATTTGTGAATTAGTGAAGCTTTCGCAATTGTTTGAATTTAAAAGAATTAGTGAATAGGCCTTGCGCGGCCTTAGCCATCCGGATGGTAGGAACATTATGTTCCATTCACAGATTCTTATATATTCAATGAATATCAAGTGCAACTTTCATATATTCACTAATTCTTGATTAAAAAATATTACAATCGTTAATGTTGAATATTTTCATCTAACAAATAAGGCACAACAAATGAAATTGTCTTTCAAATGCCGCACCTTATTATTTATCTTGTAAGATATAATTTGAGTGATCCTAACTACTTTATCAGTTTTATGACCGCATCAGTAATGTCTTCACCCTGACCATTAGTGGCATTGATGAAAGGATAATTGTTGCCGTCGGTATTAAGAATGTAATTATAGTTACGTTCTGTACCGATAGTCTTAAGCACTTCGTTAAGTCGAGCCGTGACAGGTTCCATAAGTTCCTTTTCCGACTTTGTAAGCAGATTCTGAGCCTCTTTTTTGAAAGCCATACTCTGTTCCATAAGTTGTTGAAGTTCCTTCTGACGCTTTAGCATGATATTTTCTGGAAACGACTTATAGCCGTCGATATATTCTGCAAATTTCTTTGAGAATTCATCCTCAGCACGTTCCATCTCTTGATCATAATAAAGCTTGAGTTTTTCAAGACTGCTTTGTGCCTGCGTATATTCAGGCATAGCCTTCATTACTGTGCTATAGCTGAGATAACCAAATGTCTTTCGGGGTGCTTCCTCAACCTTAGTTTGCGTTTTTTCCACAACAACAGGCACATCAGCAGTTGCTGGTGTGCTTTCTGTTGTAGTTTCTTGTGCAAACAATGTTGCAGAAGCTAAGAATGAGAATATTATGAGAATATTCTTCTTCATATCTTGTTTATTTGTTATTACGCGTACTTAATATTACTTTACGCCGAGCTTAGTCTTCAACTGATTAGTAACGTCAGTGCTGAGAGTTTCGCTGATGAAAGGAATACCTGACGAAGTGTCCATAATGTAAACATATCCACCTGCTACACCGAGATCCTTGATAGCATTCTGAACCTTAGTAAGAATTGGCTGCATCTTCTCCTGCTGAGCCTTCTGGAGGTCCTGCTGAGATGTCTGATAGAACTGCTGCATACGGTTGTAGAGGTCCTGAAGTTCCTGCTCCTTACGCTGGCGGATAGTATCAACTGTAGGAGGGTTCTTCTCGAGTTCTTCGCTCTTAGTCTTAAGCTCAGCCTCCATACGAGCGAGTTCGTCCTGATAGTCCTTCGACATCTTCTGAACCTCGTCCATAGCCTTTGTATATTCAGGCAAAGCCTTGATAACTGTCTCTGTGTTTACGTGTGCAAACTTCTGTGCAAACATGCTCATTGGGAGAATGAGGAGTGCTGCAATAATAAATTTCTTCATACTAAAATTTTATTGTTATTAATTATTGTTATTTCCTTAATGTATAAGGTTTCTTTTCTACTATATTAATTCTTTATTTGTAAAATGCTGATTATCTGTTGATAGAGTAACCGAGCTTTTGAAGCACTTCGTCGCTGATATCAATCTTAGGCGAAGCATATACGATACTACCACCGCTGGCACGATCAATAACGAGTTGATAACCCTTCTGGTCGCAGATATCCTTTACGGCATTGTAGATTTCGTCGTGAATAGGAGACATAAGGCTCTGACGCTTCTTAAAGAGTTCGCCTTCGCTGCCGAAGTATTTCTTCTTCAAGTCGCTTGCTTCCTTTTCCTTAGCCATAATAGCCTCTTCAGCCTTAGTTTTCTGAGCATCAGAAAGGAAAACTGATTCAGACTGATATTTCTTATACATAGTTTCGCTTTCAGTAAGGAGAGCCTGAACTTCGCCTTCCCACTTCTTCGAAACTTGGTTCAATTGTTCATTAGCACGTTCGTAAGCAGGTACATTTCTGAGAATGTGTTCCATATCTACGAGAGCAAACTTTTGTGCGTTAGCTGCAACTGCGGCAACCATAAGCATCATTGATAAAATAACCTTTTTCATATTGGATTTAGTTTTTTAAGACGCTGCAAAGATATGCTGTTTTTATTTATATGCCAATAGGAATTTATCTAAATGAATAGGTAATTCTCCTAATTTGCTGTATTATTAGAATTCTTGACCGAGGATAAAGTGGAACTGGCTTCCGCTATACTGGCTCGAACCGTTGATATTGTCGAAACCGTAAGCCCAGTCGATACCCATAAGACCAACCATTGGAAGCATGATACGTACACCGACACCTGCTGAACGCTTCATATCGAACGGATTGAACTTACTAACTTCTGTCCAAGCATTACCAGCTTCAACGAATCCAAGTGCGTAGATGTTAGTCGAACCATTAAGCATAAGAGGATAACGGAGTTCGAGAGTGAGTCGGTCGTAAGCATAACCATAATTGTAACCCTGAGTGAGGGCACCATTATCATAACCACGAAGACCGATAGTCTCCGAATAGTAAGTGTTGCTATATCCTGACATACCATCACCACCCACATAGAATGTCTCGAATGGCGACTTCTTATACTTGTTGAAGTGACCAAGGATACCGAAATCAAAACGAGTCATAAGTACGAAACACTTGCTTCCACCTGTGAGAGGAGTGAAGAATCTTGATTTGAATGCCCACTTATGATATTCAATCCACTTATGCTTCTTCTTCATGTCGTTCTGGTAGTTGGCATCATAATAGCTTGTTGCCATATTCTTGTAGTCAACACCATCGAAGAGAGAGTAAGGTGGAGTGATGGAGAGTGAAGCACTGATCTGCGAACCACTACGTGGGAAAATCTGGTTGTCAATACTTACACGACTAAGTGCGAGAGTAAGGTTGATGTTGTTACAAGCACCATTTTGGATAATGAAATATTCCCAATCCTTCATCATATAACAAGTATAACCAAGCGATGCCTGGAAACTGAATCTGTTGTCAGGCCACTGCAAACGCTTACCCCAACCAATCGAAGCACCGAAGTACTGGATATACTTATCAGGGTCGTAGTATGAAGTATAGTTGTTATAGTATGAACTGTTATAACTACCATATCCGTACATCATCGAATAATAGTTGTTATAATAAGAACTGTTGTAATAACTACTGCTTATATCAGTCTGACGTGAGTAGAATGCAGAAACGCTGAATGAGTTAGGACGCTTACGACCGAACCAAGGATCGTAGAACGAAATGTTATACGACTGATAGTAACTACCGTTAGTCGAACCACTGATAGAGAGTTCCTGACCATCACCTTGTGGAAGAATACCACGACGCTTGGCATCCTTGTTGAAAAGATTGCGTATTGAGAAGTTGGTAAACTTCAAACCAATCTTACCGATGATACCTGTCTGTCCCCAACCAAGAGAGAATTCCACCTGGTCACTTGCCTTTGGAGTAAGACCGAGGTTGAGGTCCACAGTACCATTCACAGGGTCTGGTACAGGTTTGAAGTCAAGGTTTTCAGGATCGAAATGGTTCATCTGTGCAATCTCCTGGTAAGTCATCTTGAATGCATCCATAGAGAAGAGGTCGCCTGGCTTGAGTTTCAACTCACGACGTATAACTTCCTCATACACACGAGTGTTACCATAAATCTTAATCTTATTGATAGCAGCCTGAGTACCTTCGTACACACGGATTTCGAGGTCGATAGAGTCACCATCCACATCCACTTCGACTGGGTTAACGTTATTAAATACATAACCCGAATTGTAGTAGAAGTTGCCCACCGCATCATCATCTTCGCTAAGGCGTTTCTTAATATGAGTCTGGTTGTAAGTGTCACCCTTCTTCATGCGGAGCACTTGATTGAGTGCATCAGTATTATAGATAGTGTTACCAACCCAGTTGATATTGCGGACATAATACTTCTGTCCTTCATCGATGTGGAGATAAACATCAACCAAGTTTTCACCTACGTCTATCACACTGTCAGCAAAGATATTAGCATCACGATAACCGAGCTCGTTATATTTCTCAATTACCTTATCCTTATCTTCCTGGAACTTCTCATCGATAAATTTCTGCTTCTTAAAGATGCTCTTGAAACCCTTTTCGTTTGTATTCTTCAAGAGACCGCCTGAGAAGAAGTTACCATCAAACTTCTTACGCTTGATATGGTCGTTACCGGTGATGTAAATCTTGTTTACCTTCACCTTTTCCTTCTTGTCGATATTAACATCAACGATGAGCATACGCTGGTTGCTCGAAGTGTCATCACGCTGAACAATTTGGCTTTCAGCATTTTTGAAACCCTTTTCAGCAAAGTAGTTCTTGATGACAATCTTAGCCTTATCCACCATGTTTGGAGTAATCTGGTTACCCTTGATCAGACCAATCTTCTGCTCCAGATCCTCACGCTCACTCTTCTTCACACCATTGATGTTGATGCTCGAAACACGAGGACGCATGCTCAGATGAATGGTAAGATAAACCTTGTCATCCTTAATGCTGTCGGCTGTGATGCTTGCTGAAGAGAAGAGGCCATGCTTCCAATAACGCTTGATTGCTTCGGTAATCTCATCACCTGGAAGTTCAATCTGTTCACCCACAGTAAGTCCCGAAAGACCAATCAAGATATTGTCTTCGTAATTCTCCACGCCATCCACATTAATGCCGCCGATTTCAATCTTGCGACTCTGTCCATATACAATGGTAGGCTTTTCTTGATATTGTTGGGCCTCCGCTGTACCGAACATACTCATCATCAGGGCGCAAAGCAGTATATATCGAACTTTATTCATTTATAAAAAAACTATATAATAATATATAAGGTATATATGTTAAATAATTTATTGCCTTAAATCTTCTCTGTTTCTACTTGTTTTCCTCAACCTGTTCACCAGTCTTGCCAAAACGACGCTGGCGGCTTTGGTATTCCACGATAGCTTCGCAAAGGTCTTCTTCCTTGAAATCTGGCCAATACTTATCTGTGAAATAGAACTCAGAATAAGCACACTGCCAAAGGAGATAGTTGCTCAATCGCTGCTCCCCACCCGTACGAATCATTAAGTCAGGGTCGGGCATAAAGTTAGTGGTAAGGTGCTGGCTGATTACATCCTCGTTGATGTCCTCAACGTTCATCTTGCCCTCCTTCACTTCAGTTGCGATGTCCTTCATTGCCTTTGTAATCTCCCACTTCGAAGAGTAGCTGAGTGCGAGTACAAGACATGTGGCAGTATTGTTCTTAGTACGCTCCTCAAGTCCGCGAACAGCCTCAAGCACATCCTTTGGCAGACGGTCGAGATCGCCGATAGTAGTGAAACGTACGTTGTTCTTTACGAAGAGTTCCTCTTCCAAGTGCTTCAGCAACAATGCCATAAGTGCCGAAACCTCAGCAGCTGGACGATTCCAGTTCTCAGTGGAGAATGTATAGAGAGTCAGATACTTAATGCCGAGTTTAGTGGCAGCAGTAGTGATTTCGTGTACTGTATCAGCACCTTCTGCATGACCCATAGTACGTTCCATACCGCGAGCCTTAGCCCAGCGACCATTGCCGTCCATAATGATTGCCACATGCTGTGGAATCCTGCTTTCATCTATCTGTTCTCTAAACATATATTTTTAAGTTTTTAAGTTTTTGAGTTTTTAAGTTTATTCGTTTTATGTAGTAAACGGTTTGAGTTATTTATGTAGCATAACGGTTTGAACCATTTAGAACGTAAAAACTTATAAACTTAAAAAACTTATAAACTTATTTAATTATTACATTTTCTAAGTTTTTGGAACATATCGTAGCTGACCGTAATCATTGTCCACGAATAGCTGTCCTTATTCTTCAGGAATCCGCTATTGATATAGTATGGATCCTTCACGTTGTCGAGTTTGTCGCTCAGTGAGAAACGCATGGTCCAGTCGAGACCCACATTCCATCTTGGAGCAATCTTGTATTTAACACCAAAACCTATTGGTATGTTCATGGTGAAAACATTGCAATAGGTGAATCCAAGACCAGCCTGGATATATGGTGTAAAGCGTTTATGGCCTTTATAACCCGTACCCGTACCAAAACCGAAGAAGTTGATTTCGTACTGACAACCGAGGTCGAACAGCGGGTTCGAAAACTTCATCTGCTCTTCCGTCAGGTCGGGGTAGTAGTTTTTGCTCTTGCTGAAGTCGCCTGCCACTCCTCCATATCCTAAGTTGAACTTAAGGGCCATACGCGGATTGAGGTTGTAGCGTGCAAAAGCACCTGCAGCAGGTCTGGTGTTCTTGTAGAATGTATGGTAGTTGGCATCTCCCAAATAGAAGCTGCCACCGCCCATCACTCCAAACTCCATCTTGTATTCAGCCTCTTGAGCGTGGACCGAACCCGAGACGAAGCACAACGAAATGAGTGCAATAATTATCTTATCACACCACTCCATACTTTGCCACCTTTCTGGATAATCCAAAGTTTGTCGTTGAAAGCAACCAATTCGGCCATACCATCAGCTGCACTGAGTTCAACTGGCAATGGATATTTATCATAATTTTTCCAAGTGATACCGTTATCGTCCGAACGATAGATATACTTGTAAGCATTCGATTCGTCTTCAATACCGATAGCGAATAAGCTGCCGTTGAGCATGCACGAACTCATGTGCTTAAACTTAGGCAGTGAGTAAGGATTATCATCCGTAACCTGGATATACATCCACTTTTGGTTAGTTTCGTAGTCCGGAGAAGTTACCTTGTACCAAGAAACTGCAGTATTATCGTCGGTGATACCATTCATCATGCTGATAATGATATTCGAATTGCTTCTCGAAGTGTAGCAGAATGAGTTGATACACTTAGTAGGCAACATATCCGAATCTGCATTTTTTACCTTAGTCCAAATTCCAAAGCCTTCTGTACTCATAATATCTTCTCCTTCTGTAACATAGAAGTATTGATCATCCGCAGTAAGAATTCTTCCGCTAGGGAAATCGTATATCTTCGTGCTTACATAATCCTCAATCTTATATAATAATCCATCAGTGCCCATAGCATAAAGATTATCCTTATACACAGTGACCGACTGATAATCAATGTCAGCACCTTCAATTACCTTTGGTTCAGACCAAGTGGAGAGATTTTCATTACCAGTTGATGTAGTCATCTTCACCTTGCCATCAGCATCCTTGAAGGTAGCGCATACCTGATTCTTATAGTAGAAAGTCTTGAAATCAGTGTTGACAGAGAACTTATAGCTCTCCTTGTTCCAAACAAGAGTATCTGTAGAATAAGCGCTCTTCTTGATAGAAACAACATATTTCTTAGCAGAAATACCATCGTAACCAACAGATGTTACGTTGATTGGCTTTGAAAAATCAAGCGAATCCGAACCACTTGTCAATTGATAATAGATGCCATCTTCAAACTGAGCGTACACTTTACCGTTAGCAGTAAAAG
>DCIW01000010.1 GCA_002317225.1 Prevotellaceae bacterium UBA1716
CTACTTGGAACCTTCGTGATGACGTTACTTGGTACCTCGGCAATCATAAGGTGATGGCAGGTCTCGGTTTCGAACATCAGTTGGCTGATAATATGTACATGCGTAATGGTACAGGTTACTATCGTTACACTTCACTCGACGACTTCCTCACAGGTGCTGCTCCTGAAATCGTAAACCTCACTTACGGTTACGATGGCGAAACTGATCCTGCTGCTCGTGTACGCTACAACAAGGGTACATTCTATGCTCAGGACGAATGGAACGTCACAGACCGCTTCAAGCTCACTTACGGTCTTCGTCTTGATGGTTTCTTCTACAACCAGAGCGACGTGACAACAAACAACAAGCTTCTCGAAGTTGACTATAACGGCAGACACATGGACACAGGTAAGTGGCCAGGCACAAAGATTTCTTGGTCTCCTCGTATCGGTTTCAACTGGGATGTTCTTGGTGACAAGTCTCTCAAGGTTCGTGGTGGTACAGGTCTCTTCACAGGTCGTCTCCCACTCGTATTCTTCACTAACATGCCTACTAACTCAGGTATGGTTCAGTACAACGCTCAGGTTAATGCAAAGAACGCAGGCAAGAAGGGCTTCACAATGGATGAGTTCGCTGGTGGTCTTGTAACAGACGCTAACGGCAAACCTTCAATCGACGCTCTCTACAACAAGCTCATCGGTCTTGGTTACCCTACTACAGCAGGCGACGGTACATACTCATCTGGTATGTGCGGTATCGACCCAAGCTTCAAGATGCCACAGGTATGGAAGTCAACTCTCGCAATCGACTACCAGTTCCCAACATCTTTCCCACTCTCTATCTCTGCTGAAGGTATCTTCAACAAGACTATCAACGCAGCAACAATCGAAGACTGGTCAGTTCCTTCAGTAGCTGGTTTCTCTCGTTTCAACGGTGCTGACAGCCGTGCTATCTTCCCTTCAGGCTACCAGACAAACTCTTCACTCTATGTTCTTACTAACACAAGCAAGGGTTATGGTTGGTCTGCAAGCATCACTTTGAACGCTCGCCCAACTCAGTGGATGGAGTTCATGGCATCTTACACTCATAGCGACAACAAGGAAATCACTTCCCTCCCAGGTTCAAGTGCATCTTCAGTTCTCAACTATGTAGGTACAGTTGATGGTCCTAACCCTAACAACATGCAGCTCCACACAGCTTTGAACACATCTCCAGACCGTTTCATCGCTTCTCTCACTCTCCATGACAAGTGCTGCAACCACTACTCTATCATCTACGAAACTAAGCGTGGTAACTACAGAGGTACTTACATGACAGTAAACGATGTTAATGGTGATGGTTACAACTACGACTTGATTTACATCCCAACAGATGAGCAGGTTGCTAACGGCGAATTCCGTTTCGTTTCAGAGGATGACAAGACTCGTTTCATGGACTATGTTCACAACAACGACTACTTGAGCAGCCACCAGGGCGAATATGCTGAGGCTTACAGCCACTTCACTCCATTCACTCATCGTGTGGACTTCTCTTACAAGCACGACTTTATGGTCAACTGGGGTAACACAAACCACAAGCTCCAGCTCTCATTCGACATGAAGAACGTACTCAACCTCTTCAACTCTTCATGGGGTGTTCAGAAGTACTTCAACACAGCATACTCTACTTCTCCTTCAAACTACGCACAGGAAGTTCGCGTACTCAAGTACGAAGGCTACGATGCTGATGGTTATGCTACTTACTCTACTCCTACTGCCATCAACGGTTCGGTTGAGAACCTCGTTCCTTACCACTCTATCGGCCAGTGCTGGTATGCTGCAATTGGTGCTAAGTACTTCTTCGAAGCAAGCAAGAAGCCAGGTTGCGGTTGCAAGGAAGTAACTGTTGACAACGACGCTATCAACGCTCTCCGTGCTCAGAACGCATCTCTCAAGGCAGAAAACGAAGCCCTCAAGAACCGCAAGGTTGATGTTCAGAAGGTTGTTGAAGAGAAGAACGTATTCGTAACAGATAAGGTTGTTGTTGAATTCGCTCAGAACTCTGCTGAACTCACAGATGCTGCTAAGTCTATCCTCAATCAGGTTAAGAGTGGTGCTACAGTTAGCGTAGTTGGTGCTACTTCACCAGAAGGTACATCTGCTCGCAACTCTGAACTCTCTGTTGAACGTGCTAATGCTGTTGCAGAATACCTCAAGTCTCGTGGCGTGAAGGTTATTGCTGCTGAAGGCAATGAGGCTGGTCGTGTTGCAATCGTTACAATTAAGTAATCTATAAATAAGGTATTTACAATATGAAACTTAAATATATTATCACATCACTCATTGCAATTCTTGCCATCTTCACAAGTTGTACTGAGAAATACGAGGCTATCACTCTTGATGAAATCCATGTTTCAAGTTCATTCGTAGCTATCCCTGCCGAAGGTGGTTCCACTTCTATCACCGTAAACGCAAAGGATGCTTGGACTATTACTGAGGTTCCAGAGTGGCTCACAGTTTCTGCCACTTCAGGTCAGGCAGGCGAGACAAAGGTGACTTTCTCTGCCGAAGCTACTAAATCTACTAACTCTTGCATTGTCAAACTCGCTTGTGGAGACAAGACTCAGGACATCAACGTTCTTCAGATGACTGAGAAGGTAGAACTCCCAATCTCTACATGTAAGGAAGTTAACACTGGTTCTGATGGTATCACTTACCGCATCAAGGGTGCTGTAACTAAGATTGCCAACACTACTTACGGTAACATGTACATCAGCGACGGTACTGATGAGGTTTACATCTACGGTACTCTCGACGCTACTGGTGCTGAGAAGAACTTCTCAAGCCTTGGCATCGAAGTTGGTGATATCGTAACAGTTGAAGGTCCACGTACTACTTACGGTAGCGACATCGAGCTCAAGAACGTTACTGTCATCTCTATCGAGAAGTCGCTCATCAAGGTTGACTCAATAACTACCACTACACTTCCAAGCGATGGTGGCGAATTCTCTGTCTTCCTCGAAAACAAAGGCGACGGTCTTTATGTTGATGTACCAAGAGATGCACAGTCTTGGCTTTCTATCAAGTCTATTCAGGGCAACAAAGTTACATACTATGCTGCACCTAATACTGCCGGTCCACGCAGCACAACTCTCACATTCAGTACTGTAAGCGATGGCAAGGATTACTCAGCTATGGCAGAGATAACACAGGAAGGCCTTTCAGGCACTGCTGATGTTCCATTCACTCCAGAGGAGGCAATCGCATTCTGCAGTAGCCTTTCGGGTCAAACAGCTCAGAACTACTATGTTAAGGGTATCGTTTCTAAGATCGTGGGCGAATTCAGCGAAAAATATGGAAACGGTTCATTCTGGATCTCAAACGATGGCGTATTCAACGATGACCTTTCTAAGGACTTCGAAGCTTATCAGGTTTACTGGTTCGACGGTGAAAAGTGGGTTGAAGGCAATGGTCAGGTTTCTGTAGGTGATGAGGTTCTCATCTGCGGTCCACTCACTACTTACAAGGGTACTGCTGAAACTGCAGGTAAGGGTGCTGCTCATATCGTGAGCATCAACGGCATCAGCAAGGCTGGATATGGTCTCGGTTCTCTCGCTGCTCCTTTCACAGCAGAAGGTGCTGTTATTGCTGCTAACGCTGGTGTTAGTGCAAAGGTTTATGTTGCAGGTAAGATTTCGAAGATTGCGGGCGACTTCAGCGCAAACTATGGCAATGGCTCGTTCTTCATCTCTGACAATGGCACATATTATGGTGACCAATCGAAGGACTTCGAGGCTTACCAGGTTTACTGGCTCGGTGGCAACAAGTGGGTTGAAGCTAACGGACAGCCTGCTATCGGTAGCGATGTAGTTATCTACGGTCCACTCACAGTCTACAAGGGCACTGCAGAAACTCAGGGCAAGGGTGCTGCTTACATCTACAGCATCGACGGCAAGACTGAATAACAAATAACTGGCTTACAAATTATTACACATAGGTGCATCGGGCAATCGGTCCGTTGCACCTTTTTTTATTATTGGTGTCCGTAAAACTTTTTATCGCACGCAGAGTCGCAGAGTTCGCAGAGATTACAAGTCTGATTAGCGAGAGTCGCAGGCTTTGGCTCGTTCCGAGCTTCGCGGCAGAGTTCGCAGAGAGCCTCCGGGGAGATAGCCATGCGCAAGCCTCTGCGTAAAGTGCAGTAGGCACCTCCGCCTTCTCTGCGGAAGAGAAAAACCATGTGCAACCTCTGCGAACTCTGCGGCTCTGCGTGACATAAAAAGTTTTACCGGACACCAATAATTTTCTTAATGTGACGCGTGACGGTGTGACGCTTGGGCACATTATTATATATAAAGAAAAGGGGACGGTTGTATGATGCTATATATCAATGGGTTGGAAGAGGAAAAATATAGGGGCGAGATGGGTTTGTTGCCGTTGTGTGATTAATGTTACATTTAGGAGAGTTGCAGAGGATATAAAGTGAAAAGGGGTTAGACATAAGGGTGTGTTTTGCCATAATGCTAAAGCGTCACACCGTCACGCGTCACATTAAGGATTTGAGTGGTCGTGTGTGACAAGAGAAGGTGCTTTGAGAGGGTTAAAGGACTACTGCTATATAGAGAAAAGATAGTAGAATATACATATAATATGTACTATATATATTTACCAAAAATTTTCGAAGATTTTTTCCTTTTCTCCTATTTCAGCACTATTTTTCTTAATGTGACGCGTGACAGGTTACGTTTTTTTTCATTATCTTTGTACACGATAATTAATCAAAAAGACTTAACGCATTATGAATAAGGAATATAGCATAAAAGAGGTACTCTCATTTGCAACTAAAACATGTGCTGCAAAGGGTATGGCTCGTTACACTACCCTAAGCAAAAATGAGCAAAACACCATTATTTTGGAGCGTGTCAACTATCTTCTTGCGCCTCAAAAAGAGCTTTTAGCGAAGAAATTCATCGAATTCGTGGAACAGAATGACAAGGCGCTCCTCAATTGTGATACGGATGATTTCACACTGGCTCAAAAGGGCGCTGTGAGCCTGGTTCGCTCCGTTTACCATGTCATTCTCCCACTTTGCAACTTTCACGATGGCTATTTGCACTCTGATTTGGGCGAAGGATGGGGCGAAGCGAGCATAAATAACGATAAGGCTATCCGTTTTATCAAGCATTCGAAGTATATCTACCTCAATTATCGATTGGCAGACAAGATTGCTAATTACATGGCATTCCGATTTATGGAGGAAAACAATTCCACCCTCTATATGCAAGTCATTCGCACCTGTGCAGATGTGGCTGCAGAGATGGAAAAACGAGTTCCCGCCCTTGATGCTGCAACAATAATCAACACCTTGCAAGGCATTGAAAATCATAGAGAAATAGGCAGACGACTCGGTATGGATGAGTATGCTCTGCGACTGTATGATGTGCTGCGAGAGGCGTATTCCGAATGCTTCATCCCTAAGTATGTGGATTATGCCATCGAGTTGGCAGAGTGGACTTACCATTCGCATCCTTCGCCTCTACCTCCGAAGGCAGAATTCGCTTACCAGTTGATTAGGAAAGCGAGTGCGCTTCGTGTGAAATATGGCATCGAGGAAGACCTTGAGGAAGACACTTACTCTCTGCTTATCAACGAATTGATTATGGATTTGTACCCTGAGGATGATGACATTGAGATTGACGAACTTGATGATTCCGTTTGGGATGATATGGAGGATTAGCAAGCATGATAGATACAAGTAAATTTTCAGACGAACAACTCCTTGCTGCAATCCAACTCATTGAGGAACAGGAGAAAAAGAAGCGAGGGCGAGGTAGGCCTAACGGAAAACTCCTCGCTGACAAGGTGGACGAGGATGCTTTGGTTCAGACGCTCAACTCCATTGCTCTTCAGCTCTTCGACGAAGGCAAGGAGAAGTTTACTATAATAAATAAGGTACGCGCGCGTGAGTACAATCTTGGTAAAGCCCTCTTTTGGGCACTAATTTATCGAGCTCTGATAGAGTGTGGCTTATTCGTCAGAGGCGAGAATATTGTGCGCTACCACATCTTCCTCACCTCTCATCTGCCCGAGAAATATATCTGTGCTCGCGAGAAGATTGCTGAGAAAGTGAGCGATTGGAATAATACGGTACACTTGATTCGAATTGATATCGAATGTATGAAGAAGCGCACCTTCCGCAAGAAACTCATGAAATATAAGGATTCGTTCGAATTTCTCGTGAATTTAATCGAGGGTGTATAATTTTTTTCAAGAATTAGTGAACCCCTTCGGGGTTCACTAATTCTTGAAAAATACATAAAAAATAACGAGGGGAAATAGCGAAAACAGTCCAACAAATAGTGAAAACATAGTCCAAGAATTCGTGTAATTTTTGGACTATTGTTTTATGTGAATTTATTTCGTACCTTTGCATTGTCTTTAGGATAAGAATCTAATTAACAGCCTTTTGACGTATAACCAAATTATTTACTAACCATTATTAAACAATTAACTAAAATGCCAAATTCTGAAAAAATTACACTTGGTTTTATGTCCTCGTATCGAGACAAGACCACCAAGATCCTCACTCGCGAAGTCCTCTACGGATGGGCCGAGTCGAAGGAAGCCGAGAGAGCGATGGCAAACATCGAACTCAACAATGATCCGGAGCAGAAGAATCGCCTCAAGCGTGAGACTCTCCCAGTAGCCATCTTCGCAGCACAGTGTACCGAGGGAGGTGCTCGCCCTACCAAAGCCACTCACCCGAAGAGCACAGGACTCTGCATCCACGATTTCGATCACATGGAAGAGAACGTAAGCGACTTCTATCTCCGAGTGGTTCATCCTATGAGAGAGGAGATTAGCCTCGTATTCGCCCACATTTCGCCTCGTGGAGAGGGTATGCGACTCGTTACCGAACTCGCCCCAGGAGAGAGCATCCGCCAGTGTCAGGCTCGTATTGCTGAAAAGATTGGTCTTCAGGCAGATAAGTCGGTTCACGACATCACTCGCCTCTCATTCATTCCATCAAGAAAGTACTTCCTTTATGCCAATGATGCGAAGCTCTTTGACAGAGAAATTGAGATGGAAAAGGATGTGGAGAATGAGGTGGTAGCAGAACAGCCTATCGAGGTAGAGGGAGTCGCAAATCACGACGGTGGTTCTGAAACTCCAGTTACCAACCAGCCTGCCAACACCGAAAACCCTATTGGGCAGATTCTCACAAAGGAGCTTGCCAAGAGCATGCAGTATCAGGGAGTGCCTTACTCACGCATCATCGAGGAGATTCTCGCTCGTTTTGCTACTGGAGGCAAGCCAAAGGAGGGTGAACGCAACAACGACCTTTATGCTCTCGTTCGCGAACTCCGCACTCTGACACAGTTCAATTTTCAGTCCACCTACCTCCTCGTAGCACCTTACTTCGATGGATTGGGCGACTCGGAAATTCGTGCTACCGTCAACTCTGCAATCAACAGCACTGGAGGTCGTACCATCTCACCTTCGCTTCAGGCTATCATCCGCGATTTGAAGTCGGAAAATGCTTCACAAAGCAACGATTTCCGTCTTCCTCAAATCACCGTAATGCCTAAGATTATGCGTAAGCTCGTGAATTGCTACCCACAGAAGCAGAGAGAAGCGGCAGTCATCACATTGCTCTCAATGCTAGGCGTTTACAGCACCCGAGTGAGAGCACGCTACATCGACAATTCGCTCCATTCCACCACTTTTATTTCGCACGTAGTGGCTGAATTTGGTTCGGGTAAGGGTTTCATGACCGATCTCAAGAACAAGGTGCTCCATCGCCTTGAAAGAGAAGATGAGCGTACGCGTGAGAGACTCGAAGAGATGCGTATGGCCAACATGAATGCAGCCAACAAGGGTGAGGATATGAAGCGAGGCCCTCGTTTTGCTCCTCGTTTCCTTGGCGATGATACTACGGTAGTCACTCTCTACAAGTATCTCGAGGCTCTCGAAGGTGTTCACCCTATCGTCTATTCTGAGGAGATTGTTCAGCTTATCCAGAACGCAAAGGGGCAGTATGGCAACCTTAAGGGATTCTATCTCAAGGGATTCGACAATGCTCGCATGACTCACGAGACGGCTTCGCAGGATACGCCAAACTATGTGATTCCTGAGGCTTGCATCAACTTCTGTACGAGTAGCACATTCAAGAACACTACCAAGTTCTTCACCCTCGAAGATGGTATGGCATCGCGTGTGGCATTCTCCACTTTCCCTACCAATCTCACCGATCCAATCCCTGTGTATCAGACTCTTACCAAGGCTGTAGCACGTCAGCTCGATGAGTGCATATCAAACCTTATTGCTGAAGGAAATGGGCAGAAGGTGGAGTATAAGCTTCCGAAGGTGAGCAAGGCAATTCAGGAGTTCATCAACCAGGCAAATGCCACTTACGAAGATGGTGGCGACGAGGCTTATCGCAAGTTTGCCAACCGCTCTGCCGTAATAGGATTCCGTGCAGGACTTCTCGCCTATCTGCTTGAGGGTCATAAGGAAACGAAGTCTGTCATTGAGTTTGCCATTCAGGTAGCCAACTATGTTCGTGAGGTTCAGTACATGCTCTTCGGTGATACTTGGAACGAAGAAAGTGGCAATTACGACATCTCTACCCGTACAGGTGCCAACAAGACTCTGCTCTCCGAACTCCCTGACCACTTCACTCGTCGTGATGTCAGTCTCATTTACATGCAGCAGGGGCGTTCTTCTTCAGGGCTTCGTATGGCTATCAAGCGTTGGCGTGACAAGGGTCACATCCGCGAAGACGAGAACGGTGTCTTCCACAAGCTCAAGTCGCTCTCCGAAGTTTAGTCTAACTCTCTCATTAACAACCAACAAGAGGATACAGTCTTCATCGGCCGTACCCTCTTGTTTTTATATTAGCGTAACGCGTCACGCGTCACATTAAGGATTTTAGTGTCCTATTGTCTTACTTTGCAATAATCAAGTAATACTTCTTCTTGCCCTGCTGAACGAGGAGATACTTGCCATCAAGGAGATCTGCAGAAGTGATAACCTGGTCAGGCTGAGCAAGCTTATCCTTGTTGATGCTTACACCACCACCCTTAACGAGTGTCTTCATTTCACCCTTAGATGCAAAGCACTTTGCCTTCTCAACACAAAGGTCGGCAGCCTTGATACCTGCTTCGAATTCGCTTGCTGCAACTTCAAACTTAGGCACACCTGCGAATACATCAAGAAGAGTCTGCTCATCGAGTTTGAGGAGACTTTCCTTAGTTGACTTACCGAAGAGGATATTTGATGCTTCGATTGCAGCATCGAGGTCTTCCTTAGAGTGAACCATGATTGTAACTTCCTCTGCAAGACGCTTTTGGAGTATACGACGACCTGGGTCAGTATCGTGCTCAGCGATGATGCCATTGATAACATCTTCTTCGAGAGAAGTGAAAATCTTGATGTACTTCTTTGCATCCTCATCTGGCACGTTCAACCAGAACTGATAGAATGCGTATGGAGATGTACGCTCACGATCGAGCCAAATATTGCCTGATTCAGTCTTACCAAACTTACGACCATCGCTCTTAGTTACGAGTGGACAAGTAAGTGCGAAACACTCACCACCATTCTTACGACGGATAAGCTCAGAACCTGTAGTGATGTTACCCCACTGGTCTGCACCACCAAGCTGAAGACGACAACCCTTGTTCTCATAGAGCCAGAGGAAGTCATAACCCTGAAGCAACTGGTAAGTGAACTCTGTGAATGAAAGACCATCACGAGCTTCACCGTTGAGACGCTTCTGAACAGACTCCTTAGCCATCATATAGTTGACTGTGATGTGCTTACCGATGTCGCGAGCAAAATCAAGGAAAGTGAAGTTCTTCATCCAGTCGTAGTTGTTCACGAGTTCTGCATGGTTTGGAGCATCACTATCGAAATCGAGGAAGCGAGAGAGCTGTTCCTTGATGCACTTAACGTTGTGAGCGAGAGTAGCCTCATCGAGAAGGTTACGCTCCTGACTCTTACCTGAAGGGTCACCAATCATACCTGTAGCACCACCAACGAGAGCAAGAGGCTTGTGACCACAACGCTGGAAGTGGCGAAGCATCATCACACCGCAGAGGTGTCCGATATGGAGCGAGTCAGCAGTTGGGTCGATACCCAAGTATGCTGTAGTCTGTTCCTTATTAAGGAGTTCGTCTGTACCTGGCATCATCTGGTGAATCATACCGCGCCAAGTCAGTTCCTTTACAAAATCTTTCATCTTATTTTGAGTTTTTAAGTTTTTGCGTTTATAAGTTTTTACGTTTTTGCTGGGAAAGCAAAGCGCTTGTTAGAACGTAAAAACGTACTAACGTATTAACGTAAAAACGAATTTGCGTGCAAAGTTACAACTTTTCTTCTGATTTCTGCTCATCATTATCAGAAAAAGACGCTAAAACCCTTTCAATATGTGCCTTTATGAGCTGATACTGCTCACTTTGCCTAAAGTTTGTGTTACGGCGAATCATCTGTTCGATAGGAGCCTGACTATGCTGATAGCACGCAAGTTCGTTGTCCATCTGCTTCGAATTGCCGTTTGCGAGACGTTTGATTTCCTTCTCACGGTCACGACGGAGGATGGTGATAACAGGGTCCATTGCCGAACTGATAACATTGTCCATCAAGTGGTGGCCTTGTATATATAAATAGGTGTTGTCGGGACGCAAACCGAGTGTGGCAAGCTCTTTCTTCAATGGCCCAATCTTTCCTTTTGCATCGGGATAATGATGTTGCATCCACGAAACCTTGCGATTGGCATTGTGGCGTACCTTTTCAATCGCATCCGTGAAATTGCTGATATTAAGGCGCTCGACATTTATGAAGTTGTTGAGCGTATTGAGAGGAAACTCTGTGAATCGGTTGGTACGGTAAATCCAAATTGCCCAAACAAAGAGTTCGTAAACGGCCTCACTATATGCCTTGAGATAACCTTCGAAATCAAATATCTGACGGTCGTTGAGGGTTGACATCACACATACCTGATGCAGACTTGGAGCATAGCATTGGAGGTTCTCGATGGCATAGGCATAAGTGTGAACCACATAAGGATTATCCAACATCATGCACGAATTACGAGTCTTTCGCTGAAGCAGATAGTCGAGGTCGGCATCCACGCAAGCAATCATATTTGCACCAAGTCCTTCGCCGAGCTGGTTCATCATTGCCACCTTCTTGCCTCGGTTGAGGTTGGTTTTAGAAGGAAGCATCACCTCAAAAAAGCGCTCGTCGTTCTCATATTCGGACAAAATGTTCCTCCAGAAGAACACATCGTCGTATGCCTCGACATACACGACTATCTTCTTACGCTTTGCCTTCTTGAGTTTGTCGGCAGCATTGATGTAGCGGGAATTCAGATATGAAGAGAGATCCTTAGCCATTGAGAGATTAGTTGGTGATTTCGTTCACTTCGGTCACGTTAGCAAGCCATCCGTCCATAATGAGTGCTGGCGAATGGGTAGAAAGAATGATTTGTGCGTTAGGATTGAGTTCGCGGATGAGTTGGAGAAGTCTTTGTTGCCATTCGATATGGAGCGATATCTCTGGTTCATCCATAAGGAGGGCGTATGGTTCACCATTCTCCACAAGTACGGTAAGCAGTATGACAAGCATCTGCTTTTCGCCCGAACTGAGTTGGTAGGGAGTGAGTGTCTCACCATTCTGCGAGAACTGAATCTCGTTGCTTTTGCGGTCGATGGTCTTATGAGTCTCAGCAAAGAGTTCGTCAACCATATCCTGGAAGTTCTTCTTAGGCACACTGACTTCTGCCGCCTTCAACTGGTCGGCAGGATCACCGCTCGTAAGGAGTTCGATTATCTTATTACCTATATTTACTTGATAATCCAAATAACGCTTCTGAAGTCGGTAGAGCTGCCAGTCGAGTTCGGTCTTCACACGGGAGTCGGACATCTTCTCGAGCAAATCGCCGTGGAGAAGAGGTTTGTCGAACGAGCGAATAACATCAAACTTTATGTAGTCGCTTCCCTCAGGCATAAGTTTGATGATTACACCTTGAGGAGCCTCACCAGCAACGAGTTCTCCTTTGTCTATCAACTTGAGAGTCTTTGCTGAATGATTGATTATGGTGCTCTTACCCACACCATTTATGCCACTAAGTATGTTCACATCGGGCTGAAGCTGCCACTTAATGTGTCGGCCACCCTTCCAGAGAGCTTTGATTTCAATGCTCTCGATATACTGAGCTCTTTTCATACCTATAGATTTTAATGTCGCAAAGTTAATGCTTTTTGTTTTTATAAGCAATAAATAGCGAAAGTTTTTTATATTTATTACACATTTGGAACATTTATATCACTATAAAGAACATAAATAACATTTTTATAGCATTTCTTGAAAATAATTGACATTTTGTTTTGTCATTAATATAAAACTCCTTACCTTTGCATCGTCAAAACAAAGTTACCGCTTACATTTTGACATCACAACACAACATAAAAATACAACACGACAATAAAACAACGACAACTTAAAACAACACAAACACAGAATAACAACAACAAAATAAAACAACAAACAATATCAAACACGAACTCAAAAACATTTAAGGTATGAAAAAGATTGAAGCAATTATCCGTAGAACCAAGTTCGAGGAAGTGAAGGAAGCCCTTCTCGCTGCCGACATCGACTGGTTTGAGTATCACGATTGTCATGGAATTGGACAAAGTCGTCAGGAACGCATCTATCGTGGTGTGGTTTACAGCACAGATATGATTGAGCGTATGCATATTACAATCATCTGCCGCGACTTGCTTGTAGACAATACAGTCAAGGTACTGCTCGAGGCAGCACACACTGGTCAGGTGGGAGATGGTCGAATCTTCATCAGCGAAGTAGCAGACTGTTACTCTATCCGCACTGGTGAACATGGTGATACTGTATTGAAAGACAAGAAGTAATTAGGAATTAATAATTAAGAATTCAAAAATCAAAATTTTCATATTCACAGGCATTTTGCATTCTGAATTTTGCATTTTGAATTATTCATTTACACAGACACTATTATGTTATCTCATATATTAGATGCCGCCCCAGTAGTCGAAGCGGCTGTTGACCATGTAAACGGTCTTGATACCCTTTGGGTTTTGTTAGGAGCAATGCTCGTGTTTTGGATGCAGCCAGGTTTTGCACTTGTTGAAGCCGGCATGACACGCTCAAAGAACACCGCAAACATTTTGATGAAGAACTTCTGCGACTTTATGGCAGGTACAGTACTCTTCTGGATTGTTGGTTTCTCAATCATGTACGGTACAGACCACGGACTTCTCGGTTGGAGCGGTTTCGGTTTTATCGGAGAAGACAGCAATATTCCAGCTGAAGCAACATTCATTTTCCAGACAGTATTCTGTGCTACAGCAGCAACAATCGTTTCTGGTTCAATGGCTGAGCGTACAAAGTTCTCTATGTACATCGTTTACTCACTTCTCATCTCTCTCTTCATTTACCCTATCGAAGGACACTGGTCTTGGGGTGGCGGTTGGCTCTCTGAAATGGGCTTCCACGATTTCGCAGGATCTACAGTAGTTCACCTTTGTGGTGGTGCACTCGCACTTGCAGGTGCTATCGTACTCGGTCCTCGTATCGGTAAATATGCTAAGGACGGAACAAGTCGAGCTATTCCTGGTCACAACCTCACTCTCGCTGCTCTCGGTGTATTCATCCTTTGGGTGGGATGGTTCGGATTCAACCCTTGTTCTACAGTTGCAATGACTGGTTATGACAATGCAACAAGTGCTTCACACGTATTCGTTACAACAAATATGGCTGCCGCTACAGGTGGTATCGCAGCACTCATCTATACATGGATAGTAGACGGAAAGCCTTCACTCTCAATGGTATGTAACGGTGTTCTTGCAGGTCTCGTTGGTATCACAGCAGGATGTGACTGCGTAGATATTTGGGCAGCAGCTATTATCGGTGTAGTAGTAAGTGTGGTAATGTGCATGAGCGTTGTATTCATCGATAAGGTTTGTAAGATTGACGACCCAGTTGGTGCAGTTTCAGTTCACGGTGTAGGTGGCCTTCTTGGTACAATCCTCACAGGTGTATTCTGCAACCCAGAACTTGATGGCGTTGAAGCTACAGTAGGTGTTCAGACTCTCGGTGCTGTAGTAGTTGCAGTATTCGCATTCGTTGTAGGTCTCATCATCTTCGAAGTCATCAAGCATACTCACGGTCTCCGCGTTGAAAAGCGTATTGAAGAAGAAGGTCTCGATATTTACGAGCACGGAGAAGCTTGTTACAACTAAAAAAAGAAGACCCTCTCCCCAACCCTCTCCCGTAAAGGGCGAGGGGGACAGGCAGAAATCAAGATATTATATTGTACGATGCATCAAAATAGGTGTGTCGTACAATGCGTGAAAATACAAAACAACAACAATAAGAAATATGGAACCAAAATTTATCTTTGTTACGGGAGGTGTGGTTTCCTCTTTAGGTAAGGGAATCATCTCTTCTTCAATCGGCAAACTGCTTCAGGCACGAGGTTATCGCATTACTATTCAGAAGTTTGACCCCTACATCAACATTGATCCGGGTACTCTCAACCCATATGAACATGGAGAATGCTATGTGACTGATGATGGAATGGAAACTGACCTCGACCTTGGACACTATGAACGATTCACAGGTATTCGCACTACTCGCAACAACTCTGTTACTACTGGCAGAATTTACAAGACTGTGATTGATCGTGAGCGTAAAGGTGATTATCTCGGCAAGACCATCCAGGTGGTGCCTCACATCACCGATGAGATAAAGCGTCGTATGCTTCGTGAGATGGACAGAGATAAATATGATTTCATCATCACCGAGGTGGGCGGAACAATTGGTGATATCGAAAGTGCGCCTTTCATGGAGGCAATCCGACAACTTCGTTGGGAACTCGGAAAGAATGCCGTAAGCGTTCACCTCACATACGTACCTTATCTTAAAGCAGCAGGAGAACTCAAGACCAAACCAACCCAGCACTCTGTGAAAGAGATGCAAGGAATGGGAATCCAACCAGACGTGCTCATTCTCCGTACCGAACTCCATCTCTCCGATAGTGTTCGTATGAAGGTGGCTTCATTCTGCAATGTCGATCTCGAATGTGTGGTTCAGAGTGAGGATCTCCCAAGCATTTACGAGGTCCCTGTTAATATGCAGAAGCAAGGTCTCGATGCTGCCATAATGCGAAAGTTTGGTATTCCTGTTGGTGAGACTCCAGCAATGAAGCCTTGGCACGAATTCCTTGACAAACAGAAGAATGCAACTAAGATTGTGCGCATTGGACTTGTAGGCAAGTACGACCTTCAGGATGCATACAAGAGCATTCGTGAAAGCCTTAATCTTGCAGGCATATATAACGATGTAAAGGTGAAGATAGAATTTGTGAATAGCGAAAACATCACAAAAGCCAATGTGGAAGAGAAGTTGAAAGATTTTGCAGGAATTATGATTTGCCCAGGTTTCGGACAACGAGGTATTGAAGGTAAGATTATTGCGGCAGAATACACTCGTACTCACGATATTCCTACATTTGGTATTTGTCTCGGTATGCAGATGATGGTGATTGAGTTTGCTCGTAATGTCCTCGGTTTTGCTGATGCTAACAGTCGTGAGATGGATGAGCATACGCCTCACAATGTTATCGACATTATGGAAGACCAAAAGAACATCACCAATATGGGTGGAACGATGCGTCTTGGTGCTTATGCTTGTCAATTAAAGGAAGGCAGCAAGGTGGCTTCTATCTACAAAGATAAACTTATCCACGAGCGCCATCGCCATCGCTATGAGTTCAATAACAAATATAAGGATGACTACGAATCCAAAGGCATGAAATGCACTGGTATCAACCCAGATGCCGACCTTGTGGAAATCGTTGAAATACCAGAACTCAAATGGTATGTCGGAACTCAGTTCCATCCTGAATATGCAAGCACGGTTTTGGAACCACATCCTTTGTTTGTGGATTTTATAAAGCAGACCCTCCCCTCACCCTCCCTATAGGGAGGGAGTAGATACTTTGAGCGGGTTGACATTATATAGACAGGAAGATTATTCTCCATCCGAATAGAAATATTATATCCTGTTGAAGAAACAAATACTTAATCTACAAGAAATGCCAGATGGAACAAATCCACCTGGCATTTCTACGTTTATCCCAGTAACTACTCCCTCCCTCTAGGGAGGGTGAGGGGAGGGTCTTGGAGGGGAGGGTCTTCTTATACTTCCTTATTCTTCACAACCGACTCATAATAAGCCAAATAATCATCCTTCTGTTCGCTTGCCATCCAAGCCATTGCTGAACGTGGGTGATCATTTTGCGAACCAGTAATCATATATGGAATGAAGTAGCCCCAGTCAATCTGCTTCTGGAGTGGGTGGATATGTTCCTGAATGCACTTGATGATTGGTTCGAGCTTGTATTTAGGGTTCTTAAGGAATGAGATGAGCAACTCCATAGGACAGTTACCTGCACCACGACCAATACCAAGCATTGTAGCATCAAGCATATTAGCACCGGTACGGATACACTCGATTGTGTTTGCAAAAGCAAGCTGAGTATTGTTGTGACCATGGAAACCGATTGTCTTTCCAGGCAAAGCTTCAATATACTTGTTTACAAGTCCGTGAATATCCTCCGAATAAAGACTTCCGAAACTGTCAACCAAGTAGAATGTGCCAACTCGTGAATTAGCCACATCCTCAAGCACTTGGTCAAGAACACGTTCACCAACCTTCGAAACTGCCATCAAGTTGATAGTTGCCTCGTAACCCTTGTCCATAACATGATGAGCAAGTTCGATAGCCTTGTCAATCTGATAATCGTAACAAGCCACACGGAAGAGGTCAACAACACTCTCATCCTTTGGACGGATGTCATCATACTTGATACGACCGATATCAGCCATAACAGAGAGCTTGGTGTTAGTGTTGTTTTCACCAACAATCTCACGAAGTTCGTCTTCAGCACAGAACTTCCATGGTCCGTATTCGCTGCGTGGGAACTGATCCTCGCTACTGATATAACCAATTTCCATATAGTCGATTCCTGCGTTCACACAAGAATCATATACTCCCTTGACAAAATCCTTGCTGAACTGCCATTTGTTCATCAAACCGCCATCGCGGACTGTGCAATCCAGCACTTTGATTTCTTTTTTAAACATAGTTGAGTGGTATTTATACATTAATTATTTTCTTTTCTTCTTCGATAAAGTAACGAATCAACCTGTCATAAATCTCGCCAACAACATCAGGGTTAAGGCCTTCTTCCTCTGCCCAATTGCGACGGCTGGATATCACGGCAGCACGTCTGTCAGTTGCCTCAATACTATCTGCAGTACTTTCCTTGTACTTTACCACCTCGCGAACATAACCGAAGCGAACAGATAGTTGGCGGATAATCTCGCGGTCGATACGGTCGATTTCTGCTCTAACCTCATCAATGTTAGTGCATTCGTGTGGAAGTTTATCGTTTAAGTTATTTATCACAGTTGAATCGTGTTTAATTGTTTGTCAATTCTTTTTACCATTCTGATCCTCTCATTTTTCAAGTGAGATGCTTTGCTTTCAAACAAAAAGCGAGCAAAATTACAAAAAACAAAGCAATCTGCCATGAAAAAGAAACATTATTATCGTTTTCTGATGCTCCAACTTTCGTTTTGGTATTTAAAAAGGAATATTGGTAGACGAAAAGACCATCGCAAAGTCAACTACGACTCAACGACGGCCTTTTTCCTTTTATTTGTTTTTCATTATCCAACCTCTCTCAGGTGAGTTGTCGTTCGCATTGTAGCGCTTTTGGAGAGAGAGAGCTATGAATGATATTTTAATATGCACTTTCGTGAACACCAGCTACTGCACGTCCACTTGGTTCGTTCATGTTCTTCCAAGCCTCGTCCCATTCGAGGGCCTTAGCGGTAGAACAAGCAACTGAAGCCTCATGAGGAACAGACTTAGCAGCTGATTCGCTTGGGAAATGCTCCTCGAAGATTGAACGATAGTAGTACTCTTCCTTACACATAGGAGTGTTGATTGGGAATCGTTCTGCAGCATGTGCCATCTGTTCGTCTGTAACAGCCTCGCTTGTAATCTGCTTCAGAGTGTCAATCCAACTGTAACCAACACCATCAGAGAACTGCTCTTTCTGTCTCCAAGCAACACTCTCAGGGAGCATGTCAGCAAAACCATCACGAACAACCTTCTTCTCTATCTCCTTACCAGGACACATCTTATGCTCTGGATTGAGCGACATTGCTACATCGAGGAACTCCTTATCAAGGAATGGAACACGACCTTCAACGCCCCAAGCACAAAGGCTCTTGTTTGCACGAAGGCAGTCATACTGATAGAGTTTTCCAAGTTTGCGAACAGTCTCCTCATGGAATTCCTGTGCGTTTGGTGCCTTGTGGAAGTAGAGATATCCACCGAATACCTCGTCTGCACCTTCGCCAGAGAGTACCATCTTGATACCCATTGACTTGATGACACGAGAAAGGAGATACATTGGAGTACTTGCACGAACTGTAGTCACATCGTATGTTTCGATGAAATAGATGACATCGCGAATAGCATCGATACCTTCTTGGATAGTATAGTTGATTTCGTGATGAACAGTTCCGATATGTTCAGCCACTTCCTTTGCCTTAATCAAGTCTGGAGCACCCTTCAAACCTACTGCGAATGAGTGGAGACGTGGCCACCAAGCCTTCTCCTTGCTATCAGTCTCAACACGATGGCTTGAATAGAGCTCTGCAACTGCGCTTGTAACAGAAGAGTCAAGACCACCAGAAAGGAGCACACCATAAGGCACATCCGACATGAGCTGACGCTTCACACTTGCCTTCAATGCATCGCGGATAGTATCTACACTTTCCTTATATGAGAGTTTTGCAATCTTACCAGTCTCACCTGAGCAATCTTGTGGCATCTTGTGCATCCATTCGCGATCGTACCATTTCTTAAGGCCACACTTGCTATAATAATAATGACCTGGGAGGAATGGTTCGTACTCATCGCAGAAACCTTCGAGCGACTTCAACTCACTTGCCACATAAACCTTACCGTCAGCATCCTTACCTATATAAAGAGGTATCACACCGATAGGGTCGCGCCCCATAAGGAACACATCGTTTGCCTCATCATAGAGAGCAAAACCGAAGATACCGTTGAGAGTCTCAAAGAGTTTTGTGATTGCCTCCTCCTTCTTGTCTTCAGGAGCAGGTAGCACAAGTTCTTTATAGAGAGCGAGAATCACCTCACAGTCCGAACCTGTCTGGAACTCATACGAAGTAGAGAGTTGACGACGTATTTCGCGATGATTATATATCTCACCATTGACAGCAAGAATCTGCTGCTTGTCGGGTGAGAACAGTGGTTGACCACCTGATTCTGGGTCAACGATTGAGAGTCTTTCGTGTGCGAGAATAGCTGACTTACCTACATAGATTCCCGACCAGTCTGGTCCACGATGGCGAATCTTTTGTGACATCTTAAGAGCCTTCTTTCGCAATTCCTGTGTTTGGTCCTTAATACCAAATATTCCTACAATTCCACACATAAGTGTAATTTACGATTTACCATTTATCATTTACCATTTGCCTCCGATTGAGAGAGGGGCATACACCTTATAATAAATAATAAATGAGGTTAAAAGTTTTATTTTGTTGGTGTTTTATTAATTTCGGGTGCAAAGGTAACACTTTTTTATTATTCACCAAAGAAAAATGTAAAAAATGTAAGCATTTATATTATTTTTCCTTACATTTTGCGACAATATATGCCATTATACCCATTTATTGGTCACTTATTGCATTCACAATGTCTCATTCTTATAAACACACATGAACAAGCATTGCCAATACACTTCTTCTTGAGTGACTTAGTAAAAACCAAATAAAAAACATAAGTATGAGCCAAACCGACAAATTGGTTATTTTGTACACAAGATTATCAAGTATTATCCTATTTTTCTTCCTTTTGTATCCTGATGTAACATGTTGCAAAACTTGTGAAACATATAGATAAAACATATTTTATAAATAATACTACCTTTGCAAAACTTAATTCTACAAGATAAAGCATGCATACAATCTTTATTTTCAATTTAGCACTAACAACATTTTTAAACATCATAATATTAATAATTTTTATTACAAATGAAAAAACTAATTCTTTTTTCTTTGCTTGCAGTAATCTCACTGTTTGCAAATGCTCAAGAGGTTGACGTAACCACTCTTGAGTGGGTTAAGAAGGGACAAGATTGCGCAAACGTTTTTAACAATGCTGACGCAAGTCTTGTTTTCGGTACTGATGCAGGTGGTTCTAACCTCTCTTATGTTGACATCTCTGCTTATGGCAAAATCAATTTGTATGGAACCGCAGGTCAGACAGCACGTTTGTTCATCAACCGCGAGGAAATAGGCGACAAGGGTATTGTCTTTGTTGAAATCAATTCAAATGGTGTAGGTGTATTTGATTGCAAAAAAATGCTCGAACTTCAACCTACAATACAATACATTCACTTAAATGGTATTAAGGCAAGTGCATGGAATACAAAACTTAATTTGTCAAGCATTACTGTTAGCGGCGATCCTATTACATTCCCGGAAATATCGTGGGTATGTCCAGCTGGTGAAACTGATATAACTGAGTTTGCGTGGATAAAGAAGGAACAGGACTGTGCTAATAATCTCAGCACTACGACAGACGCCGTAGTATTTGGTACTGATGCAGGTGGCAAAAACATCTCTTTTGTTGATATTACATATTGTAGCTCCCTCAAGGTTTATGGTCCTAAAGGTCAGAAAGCACGCTTCTTCATCAACCGCGAAGAGTATAGTGAAAACTTCCAGTTCTTTGCGGAAATCGGCGATGATGGTGTTGGTGTTCTCAACCTCGCTGATGTATTGTCTGCTCAGGAAGGTGCAAAGTACATCCATCTCAATGGTGTTAAAGCTGCATCTCCAGGCGAACAACTTAAGATTGATGGTATCACAGTAATTGAAAAGCCATGGGTTTGTCCAGAAGGCGAAGTGGACTACACAACACTCGAAGGTTATAAGGATGTAAACAACATAGGCAAGAGCATCAAAGGTGGAGATGTTGTATATGGCAACCAGAGCAGCGGCGATGATTATGTGGATGTTACAGCATACGATATTGTAAAGTTCTATGGTACTCCAGGTGCACTTCTTCGTGTGTTTGCCAACCGTGCTGGAGGTGAAGGTGTAACTGTAGGTAAGAACGAACAACGTGTGTCAATCGGTAATGATGGTGTTGGTACACTTGATATCAAAGATGTTATGGAAGCAACAGAGAAGGAATACTGCTATTTGAGTGGTATCAAGATTTGCGCTGCTTGGCAAGGAGCTTCTATCGACCAAAAAATCGTAATTAAGGGTATTTCTGTAGTGTCAGCGCCAGCACCTTACACTATTGCAACTACAGCAGGTAAGATTGGTACTGTCGTTCTTGACTACCCAGCATCAATCGAAGGTGCTACTCTTTATGAAGTTGCTTCATTCGATGCTTCAACAGGTCTTGAACTTTCAGAAGTTGAAGGTGATATGGTAGGTGGTACTCCATATATCTATGTTGCTTCAGCTGATGAAGTGGTTTGCACAAAGAAGGGTGCTTCTGTTGCACACGGTGATTTCGATTGTACAAAGGGAAATGTAGGTAATGGTCTCGTGGGCTGCTATTCTGAAGTATCTCCAACAAAGTCGTCTGAATGGTTTGGTTATATCCGTAGCAGCTACATTATTAACAACAACCAACTTCGTCAGATTGGCCAAGGTAATATCACTATCCCAGCAAATCGTTGTTTCTTCGTTCCAAGCAAATATGATTCTGAGTCTTCTGCTTCAGGTGCTAAGACAATCACTATCCCAACAGAAGAAGCAACTGCTATCAAGAATGTAAACGCTTCTCTCGAAGGTGGTAAGATCTACGACATGAACGGTCGTGAGGTTAAGTCAATGAAGAAGGGTGGTATCTACTTAGTAGGTGGCATGAAGATTAGTGTTAAGTAAATCAATTCATAACAGCAAAATATATTATTCGAAATATGAAAAAGCAATATATAACTCCTGTTTTGGAAATCGAGACTGTTAAGATGATGAAGAATCTTATGCTCTCTGTCAGCGTAGGTGAAGCTTTCAAAAAGGGCGAATCGGCTACTGCAGAATCTAAGCAGTTCAGCGACGAGTACAGTCTTGGTGACAAGTATATCTGGGAATAATCCTAAAGACTAACATAATGCAGGAGGTGCGGAGCAATTCAGTTTGCTTCGCACCTTTAGTTTTGCACTTTATCTACAACAGATTATTCATATCCTACGCGTGCGAACATTATTAATATAAGGAAGGGGCAAGTTCCATGCTAAAGATTTGGCACATTCAATAATTCTCACTAATTTTGCACCCGAATTAAGAGTTTCAGGTAAACTAAAATCAAAACAATAATAAAAAAACATAACAAATGACACACGAAATTCCAGCTATTCCAGCGTGGATGCTCATCCCATTTGTACTCCAACTATTGTGCATCGCAGTATTGCCACTCACTAAGTTGGGCGAATGGTGGGAAGAGAACAGCCACAAACTCATCGTATCTCTCGTGCTTGGAGTTCCAGTAGGCGCATGGCTCTGCATGAACGGCATGTCCCACGAACTTGAACACCAGATGATCTACGACTACGTACCATTCATCCTCCTCCTCATGGCACTTTATGTGACCACAGGCGGAATCTGCATCAAGGGCAACCTTGTCGCAACACCACTCACAAACACCATCATCCTTGCAATAGGCTACTTACTCGCCTCATTCATGGGAACAACAGGAGCAGCAATGCTTCTTATCCGCCTCGTACTCGATACAATCAGCGAGCGCAAGTACAAGACTCACACCGTACTCTTCTTCATCGCAACGATAGCAAACTGTGGTGGTATCCTCACTCCACTCGGCGACCCACCGCTCTTCCTCCTCTTCCAAAAAGGTGCTCCATTTGGATGGTTCATGTCGCTTGCTCCAGAGTGGGCAACAGTAGGCGTTCTCCTTCTCGGCACATACTTCCTTCTCGATACATATTATTATAAGAAGGAACCAAAGGAGAATATCAAAAAAGACTTGGAGAACGAGAGACGCCTCAAGGCAACAGGCCTTATTAACATACTCTGGTTGCTTTGTGTCATTGCAAGCACAATGTTCATCAATAAGACATACATTCCAGTAATGGGCGAACACGATGCACCATTCTATGTCAAGCTCCTTCGCGAGTGGGTATTCATCTTCATCATCATCGTGTCATTGCTCACAACAAAGAAGATTGTCCGCAAGAACAATAACTTCTCATGGACCCCAATCCTCGAGGTTGCATGCGTCTTCTGTGGTATCTTTGCCACTATGACTCCTGCCCTTATGTTCCTTGGCAACATGAAAGAAGAAATCCAGGCAGTGCTCTCACAACCTTGGCACTTCCTCTACGGTACAGGATTCCTTTCTGCCTTCCTCGATAACGCCCCAACTGCGATGGTATTCAACTCAATGGCACCATCAGGCGACATCGCGGGACTTGCAAACGAAGTATTCCTTGGAGCAATCTCTGTAGGTGCAGTATTCTTCGGAGCGCTCACATACATTGGCAATGGGCCTAACTTCATGGTCAAGAGCATCGCCGAGCAGAACGGTATCAATATGCCATCATTCTTTGGATATATGTTCAAGTTCTCTCTCGTAGTCTGCTTGCCAATCTAC
Organism: Prevotellaceae bacterium UBA1716; assembly: GCA_002317225.1. Taxonomy (GTDB): domain Bacteria; phylum Bacteroidota; class Bacteroidia; order Bacteroidales; family Bacteroidaceae; genus Minthosoma. The sequence continues at coordinate 23,739 of DCIW01000010.1, forward strand.
ATCATCGTCCAGTTGATATTCTTTTAACGAATAAAATACTACCCAAACATACAAAGCACGAAGTCAAATCTAAGGCTTCGTGCTTTTCTTGTCTAATTACATTTCGCAATGAAATGCAAAAACGCATTATCAAATCCCATAACATTTGCCACTTCATTGCAATTATTTCATAACCTCCACAAATGGTCGTACCTTTGCAATGTCAAAAGAAAAAAGGCACAAATACAGACATAGAATATTGTTTTGATTTTAGTTAATTATTTAGTTGATATTGTTACAACACAGAAAGGCGGAGTCGTGATGACCCCGCCTTTTTTATGTCATAAAGACAAATCATTTATTCAGAATAAGATTCGTAATGGCATTGATACCATCAGCAGACACATCTCCACCTTCTTTGAACCTCTGGATAAGAATCGCCAGATCAACAATCGTGACGATGCCATCACCATTCAAGTCGCCCGCAACAGATTTCCGCACCTCATCTTTAGGAATAATGACATTATCCAAGAAGATACGATTATACTTTCCGCTACCCGAGAATGTGAAGCTGACAGGGCCACTCACATCAGTCACTTCTATCGAATAAGTAGTCCATTCACCCTTCTTCAGTTCAACTTTTTCACTTGAAAGAGAGCAATTCGTGGCACTAATATTCAAAGTTGTTTTTTCGGAAGAACTATCCCAAGCGGCAGCATCAAAATAAATAGTGAACGAATAACCATTAAGTTCTGAGAGCGAACGGGTTGTGGCACTACCCGCTTCAGAACCAATACCAATTTTGGCACATTCTTTTCCGCAAAATCCCTTGGTAAAACTCCAGTCGCTCTCATCCACATTATCTGCACCTATCGAACTATTTGCAATACTTCCATTCCAGGAGTTGTCATTTCCACCGGTTCCTTCACATGTAGAAAAAGTCTCTGCAAACAAGTAATCACCATCTTCAGACTCGTCATCAGACTCTGTACCAGTCAAATAACGATTGTCGTCACTCGCCGTAGAAAGAGAAGTGGTAGGGTCAAAAGGCACGTTGATGCTATCGCCCCAAACGTATTCGGCAAGATAAGGGAAATCGATAAAAAGATTGCGATTGCCCTGAATGCTATATATTGCATTATTTCGTTTCACTTCGATTTCGAGCACCTTATCCTTGCGAGTCCATTCGAGATAGAGTTTGTAAGCCCATTCCTTCAGGGTAGGCCATTCGTTATTCTCGAGTGTTTGCAGACCTTGAGTACCTTGCCAATTAAGGTCTTGATAAACCGTAGCCATGTAGAAATAAGAACGGCAGAAGTCGCCTTTCCAAATGTCATTGGGTTCGCAAAGCGTGATATTACCAAGGCTGCCGGCAGGACCAGTACCTACCTTTTCGAAGTCATTAAGTAATTTAGGATTAGTCACTTTCCCCATCGGATAATTGCTCTTCTTCGTATTTGCTTCAGTATCTGATGGGTAAAGGTTGAAGAGATCTTTATATGCCATGTTTTCCGCTCCGCCCCACCACGATTTGGGAAAAGAGTGTTCAATGTTCATACCGCTAATAGATGATGTCGAAGAAGAGAACTCAAACACTTTCAAACTATATCTGTTGATGCACTCGTTCGTCGTTTCGTCGCGATCAGTCTTATAGAATCCCGACCATGTTTTTCCCGAACCCGAACCGTATTCTAGCACTTTAGTAGGTTTGCAAAGTTGAGATATTGCTTTCTTCAACTCCGCCTTCTTCTTTCCCTTCAGTTGTGCAGCATATCGCACAAGTGCCTCCCTCTTTATTGCATAAGCGGGAGCAACTACAATGCAAAGTGTTGCACAAAACAATAATTTCAACAGTATTTTCTTCATTATGTATTTTATCTGCAAAGGAAGGTCGAAGCATTTTCTTTTTCTGCCATGACTTCTGCTCAAGTGAGTACCACTAATTTTCTTAATGTGACTCGCGGAAAGGTGTTACGCTTTATTTATTGGTTAGAGATAATTGCCTCTCAAAATTTGTCAAATAGTACTAATTGATTGTAGAGTCCAAGTCCTTTAACTGTCAACAAATATTTCTGACGAGGATGACGAGGGGATTCCGGATGAAGCATCCTCACCCATCCGCCGTTTATTGCGGGATTGAGAGAGTATTCAAGGAAATTCTTACGGTCTTTTAATCCAACGTACTCCATCATTTCCTTAACCGACATTTGCCTATCACCGATAGCCATTACCAGGCGCTTGATGTTATCATTATCTGTCACAAACTGATTCCCTACTTGCTCGGGTACTTTCTCGTGGGTACTTGTGGGGGTACTTGTGGGGGTACTTGTGGGGGTATCAAATCGTGGTTGTTCCTTATATTCTTCAGGAGGATTCAGTATGAGATAGCGATTTTTCAGTACCCATTGCTCACCCAAAAGCATATTTCGGAAGAAGCGCTCCAAGTATTTTGGTTCAGGCATGACACCTTCACGATTCTTGTATATATAGCGAACCAATGCATTACGGAAGTACCATGAATTTTGTGCGAAGATATCATTGTTCACATTGAAACCGAGTGAGCGTAGATACAGAATGACAAATACTGCGGTGGTACGTGTATTGCCTTCTCCGAATGCATGTATCTGCCAAAGTCCAGCTGTAAATTTGCTTATATGTCGGATTATTTCATCAGAAGACAATCCTCCATAATTGAACATGCGCTCTTGTTCGATGTCATATTCGAGAGCCATCCGAAGGTCTTGCGCATACATATACATGACGGTATCGCCATGCAGTACCCATTCCTTCTTTGTGATGTCATAGTCGCGAATCTTCCCTGCAAACTTAAACACTCCATCGAAGATATTCTTATGCACCTGAGTATATCCAAACACACTAAATGCCAAGGTATTAGTGCTCAAAAGCTTTGCAATGTTTGCAGAAACACGGTCTGCTTCCTCTTCATCTGCATCATCCGCATCGTGGGCAGTCTTGGTGATGTAGTACGACCTTATCAGTTCTTGAGCCTCGTCGATTGTTATCTCACCTTCAATATTGCGCTTGGCAGTTTGCTGAAGATATTCCGAAGTGGTCAAACCATCCACTGCCTGAAGTCCTATAGCAGTACTCCAAGCATAAGCCTTATCTTTCTGAGCAGGTTCGCCTTGACGGATGTAGGCATCAAAATCTATGTACAATTGTTTCGCCATACTTTCTTCTACGCAATATTACCTTGCAAAGATACACCTTTCCCTTCACATCTCCAAACAATCAAATACAAAAAAAGAAGATTGGAATGATTCTTAATAAAAGGGAGGTCGAAGCATTTTCATTTCAAGCCCTGTCTTCTGCTCAAGTGAGTACTACCAATACATTTGCCTGAAAAAGCAAAATATACAAAAATACACCATGAAAAAGTACAAAATAAACATATTTGCGCCCTTTTACAACAAAAATATCGAAAATATTTGACAAGAATAATAATAATTTATATATTTGCACCGACAGAACCTTTGTCAACCTTTTTAATAAATGTCTCACAAAAAAAACAAATTAACCAATATGAGAATGAAAGATATTATTATCAACACAGTGGCAGGACTTTTCTGCACGGTTTGTTCCAATGCACAGAACAAGTCTGCTTCCATACCGCTCGAAAATGTCACAAAATACGAATGCACATATTTTAGTAAGACATACGAACTCACCAGAGATTATATAATGTACCATCGTCCTGGAACTGAATATGACAAAGAGGAATTCGAGAAATACGACATGCCTGCCGAATGCTACGAATATTTTCTTCGCCGACTTAAAGAAGGCAATGTAAGTTACGATAAGAAAGGAGGGGAAATCGATGAACGCGACTTCTACCGTTTCGGTCTCAAGGCCTATAAAGGCAAGAAACTGATTTTCTCTGCAGAGGGCAACGACAAACAAAAGGGAACTTGCCGCTACGAAGGCACAATGCCACCAAGGATTTTTGATGCCGTGTTAGACTTATGCGGCAACCGCGACGATCCGAAAGCTCCAACTGGCAAGATTAAGAGATACGAATTTATGCGAGCCGCATGGGAACTGCCTACCCCACATAAGAAATTCATTGTAGAGAGAGACGGCGACAAGTGCAAAGTGACACTCATCGCCCCACACTATAAGATTTATGAAGACAAGACTTTCACATGCTCTGCTACCCTTCTCGACGAGATAGACAAGGTGGTACACGACCATCTCATGTACAGATACAAGCGCAATTACCAACCAAAGGTGCAGGTGCTTGATGGCGAACATTGGAATCTCGAAATAAAATACGAAAATGGTAGTATCTATTCGAGTGGAAGCAATGCAAGTTTTGCCGACAATGGCGATGATATCATCCACGATATCATCCTCAAATATGTAGGACTGGAAAATGAAGTAAAATAACACATTTTCCCCTTTCATTGTTCGGAAAAAGAAATACTATAGCATAAAAAATGCATTTTGAACGCAGAGTGCAACAAAATGCGCGCATAGTGCAAAAGTGTTTAGTGAGAAAACCCGAACTTTGCAACCGAAAAATTACTGAAGTCCGGGTCTTTCAAAACACTACGAACCAGTAAACCTTAAAAAATAAATAATTCATTGTTTAATATCAAAACATTTAGAGATTATGAAAAAGTTATGTAACTACTCAGCTATATTGAA
>DCIW01000231.1:0-2778 GCA_002317225.1 Prevotellaceae bacterium UBA1716
CAAAGAACTATACAACTGGTGCTTATGCTCAGAACGTTCCAAATGAAGATATCACTTGGGAAACTTCAGAGCAGATCAACGTAGGTTTCGATGCTAACTTCTTCAATAGCCGTCTTGGTATCAACTTCGACTGGTACAAGAAGACTACAAAGGACTGGCTCGTTGAAGCTCCTCTCAACATGATTACTGGTTATGAGAAGGCTGCTTACATCAATGGTGGTGACATCGAGAACAAGGGTATTGAAGTTGGTCTTTCTTGGAAGGATCGTATCGGTAAGGACTTCAACTATCATGTAAATGTAAATGGTGCATGGAATAAGAATAAGGTAACTCGTCTTGCTAATGCTTCAGGTAAGATCACAGGTCAGACTTCTGCTATCTTCCAGAACTCTTCATACGTTTCAGTAGTAGAGGTTGGTCAGCCAATCGCTTACTTCTCAGGTATGGAATATGATGGTATCTGGCAGAATCAGGCTGAGATCGATGCTGCTCGTGCAGCTGGTCAGGCAGTTCTTGCTGATGCTCAGCCAGGTGATTGCAAGTGGATCGACTACAATAAGGATGGTAAGATCACTCTCGACGAAGACCGTCACAACATCGGTGACCCTAACCCAGACTTCACTCTTGGTGTAAACCTCGGCTTCGACTATAAGGGCTTCGACTTCTCTGTTCAGGGTGCAGGCCAGTTCGGTATGCAGATTATGCAGTGCTACCGTACAGGTATGCTTGACAACCTCTTCGTTCAGTACTCTACAGACGCATTCGACCGTTGGCACGGTGAAGGTACAAGCAACACAATGCCAATCCTCAAGCAGGGTAGCGAAAACAACCAGTGGGTTTCAAACCGCTATATGCAGAATGCTGACTTCTTCAAGATTCAGAATATCACTATCGGTTACGACTTCGCTAAGAACCTTTGGAAGAATGATTACTTCAGCCAGCTCCGTCTCTACGTTCAGGCTCAGAACCTCTACACATTCACTAAGTACACTGGTGTAGATCCTGAAGTCGGTTCAAGCGGTGGTAAGGATTCTTGGGCTCGTGGTATCGACGTAGGTCTCTACCCAACAGCTCGTACTTACCTTGTAGGTTTGAGCGTTAAGTTCGCTGACAACAAGTCTAAGCCTGCTAAGGAAGTTGTAGCTCCTCAGTACATCGAGAAGGAAGTGGTTAAGGAAGTAGTTAAGGAAGTAGTTAAGGAAGTTCCTGGTAAGTCTACTACAGTTCAGAACACTTACGTTGTAACATTCGAGGTTAACTCTTCAGATATTAAGAATACTAACGAACTCGCTGGTATCCCTGCTGGTTCAACAGTTGAAATCGTTGCTTACGCTTCTCCAGAAGGTAATGCAGATGCTAACGTAGCACTTTCACAGCGTCGTGCTGATGCAGTAGCTAAGTATCTTGAATCAAAGGGTATCAAGGTTGTTCGCATTTCTGCTAAGGGTGCTGATACTGAACATGCAAACCGTATTGCAATTGTTACAGTTAAGTAATTACTGCTTAATAATAGTATCAATAACATTAAAATTAGATTATTATAATGAAAAAGATATTTACAATGGTAATCGCGGTTGCAGCTACTATGGCTTTCACTTCATGTAGCGATAAAGACCTCGATTCATCAAACTATACACAGGCAAATACTTCTAACTTCCCATCATCTGCAAGCGACCTCAATCGCGAAGTTGCTGCACTTTACGGAGTTATGAATCAGTATTGCAACGACCCTTTGCAGACTCCTTGGATGGTTAACAACATCATGTCTGATGATGCTAACGGTGCAGGTGGTACTGGTGACGTTGAATGTCACGCAATCGGTCACCTTATGTCAAACAAGGAAACTCTCTTTGAGACAGCATGGAAGTCTACATACGTAGGTATTGCCCGTGCAAACTCAATCATCGATGCTGTAGGCAAGCTCGGTATGGAAGGTGCTGATGCAGATCAGCTTCTTGGTGAGGCTTACTTCATGCGTGGTCTCTTCTACCTTTGGGGTACTCAGTTCTGGGGTGATATCCCTGCTTACTGGACTGCTGCTGCTCCAGATCCATGTCTTCGTCAGAGTGCAGAAGATGTAATCTATCCACACATCCTCTCTGACTTCCTCACAGCTGCAAGACTTATGAATTATAATGGAACTCAGCAGGGCGACGGTCATGCAACTAAGGGTGCCGCTTATGGTTATCTTGCTCGTGCATATATGTTCTACGAAGGTTTCTACAAGAAGGTGGGCGAAATTGCAACTGCTAATCCAGAACCAGTTAAGCTCTGTGCTCAGGCTGGTATTAAGGATGGTGAAACTCTTTCAAAGGAAGATATTAAGGCTGCTCTCGACGATGTAATCAAGTCTGGTAAGTATGCTCTCGTAGAAGACTTCCGTCTCCTCTGGCAGTACACTAACTCAATCTCAGGTAAGGATTATCCTTATGTGGAAGACCTCTATAAGGCTGGTAAGACTTGGGCTGGTAACGGCAACTCTGAGGAAATGTTCCAGGTTCAGTTTGGTAACATGGCTTCTTGGAATGGTACTATCGGCATGGGCTTCACAAACATGACATCTCTCTATTGCTCACTCCGTTGTGATGATAATGGTGCTGGTGTATCTAACGGTACTCTCGAGTCTGTTCCATTCGGTCAGGGTTGGGGTCAGGGTACAATCAACGCTAACCTTTGGGATGAATGGCCAAACGACGATATGCGTAAGAAGGCTTCAGTCCTCGACGCTCCAACAGAGCTCGTAGAAGGTAAGGGATTCGTATTCACAACTTCATGTAC
>DCIW01000231.1:2796-16634 GCA_002317225.1 Prevotellaceae bacterium UBA1716
GAAGATGCTGGTTACTACAACAAGAAGTGGATTGCAATCACTTGTAAGGAATCAACATTCGCTGATAACACAGATGCTTACACTTGGTGGGGCGTTTACCGCAAGGATAATACTGATGGTATTCCAAACAACAACGGTAACTCATTCCAGGGTGACCACTTCGGTGACGTGATGCTTCTCCGTTATGCCGACATTCTCCTCATGATGACAGAAATCTCAGGTGATCCTCAGTATATGAATCAGGTTCGCAAGCGTGCTAAACTTGCTGATAAGCCATATTCATGGCAGAACATCAAGGATGAGCGTCGTTTCGAATTTGCAGGTGAAGGTATCCGCTTCAACGACCTCCGTCGCTGGTCTGGTAAGGATGGTGGCGAAAGCTGCGAAGCTGCAAAGGCACTCGAAAAGCAGAACGGTACTCGCGTAAACTATTGTGGTACTTGGACTAAGATGAAGCACGCTTCTTCTTCATGGGCTAAGCGTTATGCAGAAACTGATGGATTCCTCCAGATTCCACCACAGCAGATTCAGATCGTCGACAATCCAGACGTGCTCAAGCAGAATAAGGGTTGGGGTAGCGATGTTTCTGACTGGAATATGGCTGGTACTCCTGTATATTAATTAATTATTAAGACTATTCAATATGAAAAAGATAATTTTAAGTTTAGTTGCAGGTGTTGCGATCCTCAGTTCATGTGATCCAGTATCAAAATACGGAGATTTCGAACCTAACAACTACACAGAAGAGCAGGCAGCAAGCTGCGTTTCATTCAAGGTTTACAAGGATGAAGCTTGCACTCAGGAAGCAGGTCCTGCCGAAGGTAACTATGTTAAGTTTACCACTTCTCCTGCTACATCAGTATCAATCCTGAACAAGACAGCATCAGGCGATGACAACCTTCTTGCATGGGGTACTGGTGGCGTGTTCAAACTTTCTCCAAAGCGTGGTTCTTCAACAGACCAGGAACTTATTGTACGCATTGTAAACTCAGACAACTCTACAGTTGAAGCAAAGAAGAATGTTTCTGTATTCGTTAAGGGCGACCTTGATCCAGAATACAAGCTTCTCCTCGGCCAGGCTGGTAAGAAGTCTTGGACTTGGGACTACGATGGCCCTGTTGGTAATTGCTGGGGTAATGGTGGTCACACTGGTAATGGTGCTGGATTTACTGCTCGTGCTGTCGATGGTAACTGGTGGGGTGTTTCTACTCCAGAAGGCCTTCTCGATCAGCTTCAGCACTCTGATACTAATCAGGCATGTGGTGAAGAAGCTGTTGGTGCTTACATGACATTCGATGAGGATGGTAACATCACAACATGCGATCCTTCAGGTAAGGTTATCCGTAGTGGTTCTTACGAAATCAAGAATTACAATAGTGAACGTAACACAGTTACATTTAACGGCACAGATTACAAATGGCAGCTTGGTAAGCTCGTAACTTCTGCTCCTGCAGTTCTCTTCCCATTCTCAATCAACGAAGGTGGTAAGACTGTTACTGAATTCGATATCATGTACCTCGATGCTAACCACATGACTCTTGTTTATACTAAGGGTGCTGCTGCTAGCGGTTGGGGTGAAATCACTCACTGGTTGTTCAAGTCAACCGGCGCAAGTGCTGACATTCTCGAAGGCAACGAAAAGTGGGGCTGGGCAGACGACGGAAATGGTTGCTGGGGTAATGCCGGTAACTCTGGTAATGGCGCTGGCTACACTGCTACTGGTGTCGACGGTAAGTGGTGGGGCGTTAACAAGGGCTCTGAACTCTCTACTCAGCTCAGTCACTCAGAAGGTGGTACTGACTTTGGCGATGCAGACGACGATGCTTACATGGTATTCAAGGATGGTACTGTTACATCATATACGGGTCGCGGTTCTCAGATCCGCACTGCTAAGTATGAGGTAACAAATACTAACCGCGTTAACAACTGGGAACTTGGTAAGCTCACAACTACTGCTCCTGGTGTTCTCTTCCCATTCTCTATCAACGAAGGTGGTAAGTATGTTAACGAATTCGACATTATGTACATGGACGGTGACAACATGACTCTCGTTTACACTAAGGGTAATGGTGCTGGTTCATGGGGTGAAATCACTTACTGGCGTTTCGCTGCTAAGTAATCGTAACTCAAGCAAACTAATATAGACACTTTCCCCACTTGTCTGTAATGGCAAGTGGGGAATTTTAAGAAACATATAACTTATGCGTAAACTATTTTTCATATTCTCAGTACTCTGTTTATTTGCTTCTTGCAATCAGAAGTCAGACGAAGCATCTGGTAAGTTCATTATCGAAGGTGAAGTGTGCGACAATTCATGTGACAGTGCTCAGATATTTCTCGTTCCTCTGACAGAACCTGCTACTCACGAAACCGTAGACTCTGTCTACATCATAGATGGTAAGTTCCGTTTTGAGGGCACAAAGACACGTGTTTCTGCTCTTCGTCTTCAGATGCCACACCGCTTAAAATTCCAGGAACTCCTTGTTTATACCGAACCAGGTACAATCAAGGTCAAGCTTGCAGAAATTGGTAGTGTCACAGGAACCAAGAATAATGACCTCATTCAGGAATGGAAGACTACCCAAGAGGCTTGTCTCAAGGCTCGAGAAAAAGCGTTGGAACTCTATGATGGCAACTATGAAGCTCCAGGTTACAAGGCTGTGTTTGACTCTTTGAACAATGTGGTTGGCGAAGCTACATACAAGTTCCTCAAGAGCACAGATGTCAATCCTCTTTCAAACATGTTCTATCGCAACTACAAAAGTTCTATGCGTCCAGAGCAGATTAAAGACCTTGCACCTCACGAAGAGTATTATCAGCACATGCTTGATAGCCTCCGTAAGGCAAAAGAAGCTGAGAAAACAGAATAGCCGTAATACAAAAAGCATTGCACCCACAACCGAGTGCAATGCTTTTTTCTTACCATGCCTTCATCTCAATCATTTTGTCGAACGAATCTGCAGGAAGGGGCTTTCCCACCTTTTCGGCACATTCGAGAATGATGCTTTGGTCGCTTGGGGTAATGCTATGCTCACCTGCAAGCATCTCATAATATACGGTGCGGCAAAAGTGGTGGAGGCATTCTGCGATGAAAGCACTATAGCAACCTGACTGCTTGAGCGTCTTGGCAATCTTCTGCATACCGAATGCCATATACGCTATAGCATCCTTATCGCGGAATTCAGTACACTCGTCCTTGTCGGCATAAACCGAAGGATTTACGCAGGTGATAAATGTTGCTGACATTTGTTCTGCGGTAGTCTCGATGGCATGCAGACAGCGCTCGCGAAGTATGCACTCCGTATTGAGACAAATTGGGTAATTGTAAGGCTTTTCAGTAGCCTTGCGAATCATTTCTTCTTGAGTAAAAAATTTTTTCATATTTTTTCTGTTTTTGGGTCAACATCCTACCAAATGAATGCTAACGTGTTGTAAATCAGTTTGAAATCGTTGGTAGGATGTTGCCTAAACATCCTACCAACATCCTACCAACATCCTACCAACTATCCCCCTATTCTGATAGCATCATACCAGCTCACGCCATGTAGGATAGTACGCTTGTAACCAAGTGACTTCATCTTCATGCCAAGATTGATAGAGAATGAGTGTGACTTCTTGATGTTAGGATATACCTTTTCGAGTGTAGTAATGACATCCTTAAGGGAAATCATACTTACATGCTCATTTTCTTCTGCATGACGGAAACAGTTTTCAATCATAACACAGAGGTCCTGCTCCTGCTGATACTGGTTGTTGGTCTGCTGAATCTGCTGGTTCTCATCATTGGTGAACCAATAGCGGAGCTTCTTCACAGTAATCTCCTCAACTACCTGAGCATAAAGCTGTTCGTAGTCGATTTCAGAAGCGTTGTCGATAAGCATTCCACTTGGAATGCGGAGACAGATGTAGCGACGGCTACCCGTTGGGTCCTGAAGCGGATGAGGATTGTTGGTAGTAGCCACAAACGAAGCATAACGCTTGCGGTCATACTGCTCGCGACCATAAATCGGACGTCCGTTCACCTTCACCTTTGATACTGTCTGCTTGAGTTCGGCCTGCTTCGAAGAGGTGATCTGGTCGAGTTCGTCGAGGTTGACAAGCAGATTGTTAGTAAGAGCCATCTCCTTATCATTCTTGTTGGCAAGATTGATATGGTCGAGGAAGTATTCACGGAGATGAGGAGGGAGGAGTCGATGACAGAAAGTACTCTTTCCGCATCCCTGATCACCGATGAAAGTAGGAATACACTCATTGCCATGGAGAGTATCGAGTCCCATCCAATGAGCCACAGCCGAACGAATCCAGATGGAACACCAGTAAATCTGTTCGGTGGTGATACCAGGGATTCTGCTAAAGAGTTCTGCCACACGGTTTTGGCCATCCCACTTAGGGAGACCATTGAGCCAGGAGCAGATAGGGTCATACTGCAGAATGTCTTCGGAGTCGAGATACTCCTGCACATTCTGCTTCACACACTTCGCATCATCAAGTTCTATCTTGACGAGGCGGACGATAGAGTTGCGCTTCTTCTCGGTAAGAGGAAGAAAAGCGGACTCCTCATTTCGCTCACGCACCTCTACCTTCTTGGAGAGGGCGTTGTAGCGAAACTCGAACTTTTCTGTGAGAAACTGTTCAATCATCTGAACATTCTCTGAGTTTGAAATCTTTTCGCTCATAATATATAAGAGGTTTTTAGAGTTAAACATTCGTTTTGCTCATCGGAGTCGTTCCCGAATCGCTTTGCAAAGATAGTAAATGAAAATCCGTTTTTCTTTTATTTCCCGATTGCCACCTTGCCCCTTCCCGTAATCGGGAAAACTATCTTTCCTTTCCGGGAAATGCATCGGGAAATAATCAACTAAAAGGGGTCTTTGGCTATTTATAGGTAAAAATGTTTTCTGTACTTTGAAAGGATAAAAAATAAAAACTGCAAAAGAAACACTGAAAGAGCGAAAAGACCTAATTCGAAATTCAAAGAATGCTGGTAGGATGTTGGTAGGATGTTGGTAGGATGTTTGAGCAACATCCTACCAGCCTAATTATGCTGTGTGTCAATGGTTTATGCTGCATTTGGTAGAATGTTGCCCCAAAAACACGAAAAAAAACTTTTTTTATTTTTCTCCCTTCCCAATACATGCGGTCGTCTGAGCTTGTCCGTCACTACGGACATCGATGTCCGTTAGGGCGGACTTCCCTGAACATCTATATAAATAAAGGTATATGTCTTTTTGTCGTTTGGAGAATTATTCGTAACTTTGCAGCAAAGTTGAGTAATCTTATGACAGAAGAAACATACACTTTGGATTATGCTCTGTATGATCGTCAGATGGCAGTATTCTGCAACATGATGGAAGCATTCGTTGCAGGATGGGACATTTGCAGTGCTTCGGAACTGTCGATGGACATCCATTCGTTGTGCTTCAAGGCATCACGCCTCTGCTATATGGCTGATCTTGATAAGATTGACCAACAAGAAAAGTTGATAGGCGAACGCTTCGTTCTTAACCAAACCTATTACGACCAACTTGGCATCATCGTGTTCGAACAGCTCTCCCCGCTCATGAGCGAACTGGTAAGTGGTATGAAGGAAGGCACCGCTCTTCAAGGCACACGATTGCCACGCTTCAAAGGGCAGTTTGCCGAAATGCTTCCTCATCTCAGCACTCTCTTGGCTGATAAAAACGAGGGAGGACAACTCACAGATATGTGCAATGAGATAGGCGATGTGCAAAAGGCAATTCAGAAGTTGCAGAAGCAGGCACAGCCTTACGGCGAAAAACCAATTCTCCGCTTTTGGCATTTGTGCGAACTATATACATATACCTGTTATCTGTACTTCCATTTTAAGAGTCTCGTAGAACAGGAATCGACCGAACTACCGCCTGCCGAACTCGAACGCCTCTTCGTACTTTGCATTCGCAACTATGCCAATTCGGAAGAGGGCAGGCATACTCTCGATACATACCGTGCACGCCTCTATTTCGACAACAATAATGCTCCTCTCACTCGGGAGCAACTCAACGCAGCCGGACGCGAACTGGTGAAGGATATCCCAGAGAACCTCCAACTCTGCTATATCGACAACCGCAACAATCCGGGTAAGATGATCGAAGAGGTGGTACGCCGCAAACCATCTGCAGACGAACTCCTTGCGTTGGCATCAGCCGTTGCTAAATGGGAGTTGCTCAGTACGATGATTTACGAACTCGACCATCCGCAGGCAAGGCAGACTATTGAAAATACCATATTCTATACGGAAATGAATGGCAAGCCAATCAGTCTTAAGGCATTGCGAACCCGTATCGAACGTATGACAGTGTATATCGACCGCAAAAACCAGTGGTTCTGCATTTGGTGTGTTCTCAAGCATCACAATCTGCTTGCCGACCTCCACTTCGAGGCATTTGCCACACAGATGATGCATCCTGATTGGTTTGGCAATGCGGGTCTGCCAACTTTCAAGGGCGACAACATAAGTGATTTCCGCGATTACTTCAGCGCGACTGACTACACCCGTTGGGAATACAATGCCTTCCGCAACTACCGCATCCTCCATAACAAGTCCGAACAGAAATGGTCCGACTCCCTCTTCAATACATTCCACCATCTGTGCTATAGTATGGACGAGGCATTTATGGAGGAATAAATACATGTTTGATGATGTGTACTAATAAGTATTTGAATAATGAAAAATCTGTTTGAAAGATATAAATCCCTGTGTTCTATTAATGTGCTGGCAGCATTGCTTGTTGGCATTTGTGTGTTCGTGTTCTGGGGATATGCCTATCCACATGCATTGTCGTATCGCGAGCAATACCAGTTGTTCTTGTGGACAGGTGACTATTTCGTGGATGAGATGAAGACCGCAGGCGGATTGGCACAGTATTTGGGAGAGTTCCTTGTGCAATTCTTCATCTATCCATGGCTCGGTGCATTGATATTGGGCATTGTATTTGCCTTGATTACATATCTTGTAGGTAAGTTGTTGGATAAGAAGCAGTGGGTATTGGCACTTACCATACCTGCACTTTTGCTTTGGCACATGGGTGATGAAAATGTGATGATGAGTTATCCGGTAGCAATAATCATTGCTTTACTTTCGTATTTGGCGATGCGAAAAGTGAATGTGTTGGTGGATATCCTGGTTTACCCCGTAATGTATTGGCTGATAGGGCCTATGGTCTGGTTGTATGCTCTATTGAGAATAAATAAGGATAAGATGTGCTTCATTGGGTTGATATATCTGCTTGCTCTCCAACTCGGTAGTTCTGTATTGATTCTCAAGCAGTGGCCTATGGTCAATGTGATGTTGGGCATGTGGTATTACCGCTATGAGGATGTGTATTGTGTTTTGCAGATTGTTATTCCTGCAGTTATTGTTGTTATTGCTAAGTTGCATGGTTTGCTTACTTTCGACAAGAAATATATTCTTCAGTCGGCTACGGTACTCTTGCTCGTGTTCTTTGCAATCCAAAATGGATATGATAAGGAAAAATACGAACTCATAAAGCAGGATTACCTTATCCGAAACCAACGATGGAACGAAATCATCAGCAATGCTGAAAAGTATACAGTCGAGACTCCTTTCTGGTGTGAGAGTGTGAACCTTGCACTTGCTATGACCCGACAACTCTCACAACGCCAGTTTGCATTCTACCAAAGCGGTCCTGATGCTCTGATGATGGGGATGGTTCGTGATATGACAAGCAATCTCCCTACTATGGAAGCCTTCTACCGACTCGGTATGACAAACGAGTGTTTGCGCTATGCGTTCGACCTTCAGGAGAGTATCCCTCTCGGCAAGAAGAGTGGACGACTCACGATGCGAATTGCAGAATGCTGTATCGTCTCGGGCAGATATGCGGTGGCAAAGAAGCATCTCGGACTCTTGAAGAAGTCGCTCTTCTACAAGACTTGGGCTGAAAATACGGAAAAGTTTGTGGGCAACGAATCGCTGATCAATTCGCATCCTGTATATGGTAAGATGCGAAGAAATAAGTTTGCGAACAACTTCCTTTTCTATCATCCTGAACTTGCAAAGGTATTCTACCAACTCTTCATGTCAAATACTGACAATAAGATGGCACTTGAATACATGCTCGGTCAGGTACTCCTCGAAGGAGATGCACAGACGTTCTTTAACCTTGTTGGTGCAGTCAATCAGTTTGGTGGGTATTCGGGCATGCCTTATGCTTATCAAGATGCTATCAACTGCATTCAGGCTCAAGGTCATGCTCCTGGAAGTCGTTATGGTGAATATGCCGGACGAATGAAGCGGGAGATAAGAGAAAGTATGGAAATGAATAATAAAGAATCTGCACATTAGTAGCCCCCCAGCCCCCCAAGGGGGTGTGATTGATGGAACTTAAATTGAATAATATATGAACAGAATAAAATATAAAATAGGTGTACTCAAGTTCGTACTGCTTACCTTACTCCCCCTTGGGGGGCTGGGGGGCTTTACTTCTTGCGTGAGGCAGGTGGAGAATGCTCAGAAGGTGGACAAACTCCCATCCATTTTCCCTGACTATATTGATGTGACTATTCCTGTGGATATTGCTCCTATGGATTTTAGCATGTCGGATGAGAAGGTAGAGTGTATTGATGTCATAGCAAAGGGCAGCAAGGGTGGTGAGATTCATTCGCAGGGCGAGTTTGCTGATTTTGATATTGATGAATGGCACGAATTGACTCGTCAGAATGAGGGCGGTGATATCATATTCACGGTTTGTACTTATGAGGGTGGCAAGTGGATTCAGTACAAAGATTTCAAAATGTACGTGAGCAAGTACCATCTTGATGACTATGGACTCACTTACCGACTTATCCCTCCGGGTTATGAGGTGGGCGGTAATATCGGCATCTATCAGCGTGACATTCATACTTTTGATGAATATGCTATCATTGAGGAAACTGCGGTTCCGGGTCAGTGCATGAACTGCCACACAGCAAACAAATGTAGTGCTGATGAATTCCTTATCCATCTGCGTGGTGATAAGGGAGGAACTATGGTACAGATGAATGGCAAGCAGTCTTGGCTCAACACCAAGACTGATAGCACGAAGGCCAACTGCGGTTACAGTTATTGGCACCCTTCGGGCAAGTATATTGCTTCGAGTATCAATAGCATTCATCAGTTGTTCTTTACGGGTTATGAGAGTCGCATTGAGGTGTTTGACACTATGAGCGATGTGCTTGTGATTGATACTCGCAACAACGAACTTATCCTTGATGAACGTTTGCAGACAGAGGATTACGAGACCTATCCAGTATTCTCTGCAGATGGCAAGACCCTCTACTATTGCACAGCAAAATATTGTGAGCTCCCAACCGAATACGAGAAGGCAAAATATAGCCTTTGCAGCATCCCATTCGATGAAAAGACTGGAAAGTTTGGTGCCAAAGTAGATACCCTTCTAAAAGCCCCCCAGCCCCCCAAGGGGGCGTCCATCCGGGTAGCCGATAATAGGAATTCTATTAGCGACCAAGCGCCAGCACGCCCCCTTGGGGGGTCGGGGGGCTCCTTCACCTACCCACGCCCTTCCTATGATGGCAAATGGCTAATGTATTGCGTGGCAGACTATAGCAACTTCCCTGTTAACCACAAGGAGTCCGACCTTTGGATTATGGACTTGAAGACTGGTACTAATCGTCCGCTCAAGGAGGTGAACAGCAATGATTCAGAGTCATTCCATAATTGGAGTACTGATAGTCATTGGTTTGTGTTCTCTTCACGCAGACGTGACAGTATGTACAACCTCGCATATATTGCAAGCATTGATGATGAGGGAAAGGTTACCAAACCATTCCTTCTCCCGCAAAAGAATCCTCGAAAGTTCTATGATGAGTCGTTTGATTCGTTCAACTGTCCTGATTTTACTAAAGATAAGGTCGATTTTGATGTAAGGCAGGGTGGCAGAGAATGTATGAGTAATGACCGAGTACAAGTGACAGTAAGGTAATAAAAAAAGCAAGATGAAACTAATAAACAAATACTTAAATGCAATATTAACGCTTATATTTATTGCGTTAGCATACTGCTTCTGGGCATTTATCCATCCAGAAGCGTTGGTGTATCAAGAGCAGTTGCAGATGTTCTTGTTTGATAAGGAATATCTGATGGAACGAATACTCTTACCGGGAGGTTTGGCTCGATATCTTGCAGAGTTCTGCGGACAGTTCTATAATCAAGTATTTCTTGGTGCAACAGTATTGTGCTTACTCTATCTATTTGTGCAGCAACTTGTATGGATGACTGCAAAAGTGCATTGCAAGTATCAACGAGTAGGATATCTTCTGTCTTTCATTCCTGTTATCGTACTTTGGTTTGCGATGGGAGATGAGAATATAAAGCTTACGTTTGTAGTTGCTTTGATACTTGCTCTTGTAGCTATGTCTGCTTATCCGGAAGGAAAGTCGAAGATGTGCAGATTGCTTTATCTTGCAGTTGCTATGCCTTTGCTCTTTTGGTTTGCGGGTCCTACAATGCTTTTGCTTGTGGCTTATGTTGTTGTGAGTGAATGCATAAAACCGAAAGAGGATAGCGGTCGAGTTCATTGGCAACCTTTGCTTTATACAGCATTTATATTTGCATTGGGCATGGCGGTTGTGCCTTGTCCTACTTACCGATTGTTTTATGGAATAAACTATTACATCCAGATAAATCAGTTCCCAACAATGCTTTATGTTGTGATGGCTGTTTGTCTGTTGATGGTGATAATTGCAAGATATATACCTGTGTTTCAGGGTGAACGAACTGAAGGTGCTGTGGTTGGCGGATTGGGTGGTGCTGTGTTAGCATCAGCCCTTCTTATTGTTCCTCTCGGTTTTGATCAGAACAAATACGATGTCTTGGAGTACGACCATCTTGTTCGTGGAATGAAGTGGGAGAAGATAATAAAGAAGGCAGAGTCGACCGAAGCCAAGTCGCCACTTTCTGCAGCATCATATAATCTTGCTCTTGGAAAACTCGGTCTGATGAATCGTGCTTTTGAGTTCCGACAGAACGGGTGGGGCGGTGCTTTCCCTCCTTTCAACAAGAATTATATTGCTTCGCTCATGACCAGCGAGATTTATTGGCATCTTGGTCTTGTGAATACTGCTCAGCGATATGTTTTTGAGGCGATGGAAACTATTCCTGATAATAATAAGAGTTCGCGAATTGTTCGTCGTCTTGCTGAAACAAATATGGTAAATGGTCAGTATGATGTGGCTCGCAAGTATCTTATGCTTCTCCAGAAGACGATATTTTATCGTAAATGGGCAACAGAAATGCTGTCACTTCTTGGAAATGAAGAGGCGATTAACAATCATAGTTTCTATGGTTTTATCCGTAAGAGTCGTCTCAATGAGGATTTCATCTTCTCAGACCAAGAGATAGACAAGATTATGGGACAACTTGTTTTGCAAAATCCCGACAATAATCTTGCGATAAGCTACCTTCTTCTCCTTCCACAACTCGAAGGCAATCAGCAGAAATACATGATGTTCCTCGACTTTGTTCAAAAACGAAAGATGCAAGCGGCAGCTCCTAACGATTCAACCTTTAGCTCGACGACCGAACGGGAGTCAATTGTAAATGATTCAATAAATGATTCTTCTGGAATAACTGTGAAAGGTGCGCTACGCGCCAAATAGAAAAAACATTTAAGAAACTATAAAAACATAAAAAAACAATTCTATTTTGGTTTTTTCTTGTTTTTGTTCTGTTTGGCTTCGCCGAGCTAAAGGTTCTTAAAGGTTTTTCTTAACATGGCCCAAAGGGCAAAAAAACATTTCATACAATATCCTGTAATATCCAATAAAATAAGACTGATGAAAACAAACAAATACTTATATTATTTTGTAAGCCTCGTACTATATACCTTACTCCCCCTTTGGGGGCTGGGGGGCCTCCTTTCCTCTTGTTCCGAGACTCCTTCTAATGTGAAGAATGTTGATGAACTCCCTGCTATATATCCTGATTATATAGGTGTCACAATACCTGTCGGAATTGCTCCTATGGATTTTGATATGGAAGGAGATGTGGAGTACCTTGATGTCGTTGTTAATGGACAGAAGGGTGGTGAAGTGCACTCGAATGGAAAGATTATGGATATTGATGTTGACGAGTGGCATCAGCTTGTTGAACAGAATAAGGGTTCGGAACTGACTTTTACTGTTTGTGCAAAGGTAGATGGACAATGGACTCAGTATAAGCCTTTCAAGATGTATGTGAGCAATTATTCTCTCGATGAATGGGGCTTGACATATCGTCGTGTGGCTCCTGGTTATGAGGTGTTTAGTGAGATGGGATTGTATCAACGTGACTTGAGCAACTTCGAAGAGTATGAGATTATTTCCAATACCCGTACTCCAGGAATGTGCGTGAACTGCCATACAAGCAATCGTACCAATCCTTCCAATTTCCTCTTCCATGCTCGTGGAGAGAATCCTGTGACTGTGGTTCAGAAGGATGGAAAACATCAGTTGCTTTCAACAAAGACTCCTGAAACTATCGGCCTTTGTGTTTATCCTTATTGGCATCCTGATGGTCGTTATGTTGCTTTCTCAACAAACACAACTCGTCAGGCCTTCCATATCGTGAAGGACGAACGCATAGAAGTTGTTGATCTTGAGAGCGACCTCCAGATTCTTGACACAGAAACCAACGAACTCATCCTTGCTCCTCAACTGAAGAAGGCAGACGCATGGGAAACTTATCCTGCCTTCTCTCCTGATGGCAAGACTCTCTATTTCTGTAGTGCTCAACCACAGGCATTTCCACAAGATTACAAGAAAGTGAAGTATAGCCTTTGTTCCGTTTCGTTTGATGCTAAGACCGGAAAGTTTGGAGAACAGATAGACACTCTTATAAAAGCCCCCCAGCCCCCCAAGGGGGCGTCCATCCGGGTAGACGAAAACGAGATAACAAATAGGAACCAAGCGCCAGCACGCCCCCTTGGGGGGTCGGGGGGCTCTCTTTCATTCCCTAAACCTTCATACGATGGCAAGTACATCATGTACACTAAATTTGATTATGGTTGTTTCCCTATATGGCACAAGGAGGCAGACCTCTACTTGCTTGATTTGAAGACTGGTGAATCTCGTCCTCTCACCGAAGTGAATTGTGATGATACAGATTCTTATCACAACTGGAACACCAACTCTCATTGGTTTGTCTTCGCTTCTCGTAGAGACGATGGACTCTACACTCGTCTTTATCTCTCAAGCATTGATGATAAGGGCAAGGCAACCAAGCCGTTCCTTCTCCCACAAAAAAATCCGAAACATTACTACGAACGCATGATGCATAGTTATAATGTTCCGGACTTCACAAGTGAAAAGGTCGAGTTTGATGCTCGAAGTGCAGCAAATGAAATGAATGCAGGAAAGTCTGTTCAAGTGAAGGCAAAGTAAATCAGAACTTTACAATCTCTTTCAACTTTTCCTTATATGTCTCTGTGACATGAATGATTTCCTTACCAATAGTAATGCAATCATTCCTATCAATACTGCGAATCTTCTTGATAGCAACGATATACGAACGATGTACGCGAATGAAGTCCCCCGATGGGAGCATATCTTCTACCGCGTGCATCGTTAAGTGTGTTGTTACGGTAGGTGTGCCATCATCAAAGTGGAAACGCATATAGTCCTTCATGCCCTCTACATATAGAAGGTGGGAGAGTTCGTATTGGCGGAGTTCGCCGTCCACGCGGAGGAAAAAGCCCCCCGACCCCCCAAGGGGGCGTGCTGGCGCTTGGTTGCTATTGGAATTCTCGTTATCGTCTACCCGGATGGACGCCCCCTTGGGGGGACGGGGGGCTTCTTCCTTCGGGGGCTGGGGGGCTTGACTT
>DCIW01000170.1 GCA_002317225.1 Prevotellaceae bacterium UBA1716
TCAATATAGCTGAGTAGTTACAGAAAAATGCATTAAAAGTTAAAAAAAGTAAGAAAAATGATACGTTTATAAAAATAAATTCCTACATTTGCCCCGTAAAACTAACAAAAAAGGTTCAAGGATGCAGACCAATGAACTAACTCGGCTTTGAATGACGGCATCCAAATCGTGTTGTGGAAAAAGTGTAGAAACAAGGCAAATAAGACTAATCGAAACTAACGTATTTTATCAACAAATACCTATTTTATTACTAATTTTAATACCTATTTATGAAAACAAAATCCTTGTTTTTAGCTGCAGTTTGTTTTGCAGGTGCATCCGTTGCATACGCACAAACAAATAGCACAGTGAAAGGTGTCGTTGTGGACGAATTTGGCGAACCTCTGATGGGCGCTAAAGTTGTTCAAGCAGGCACGAACAATGGTGTTGCCACTGACATTAATGGTCAATTTACTTTGACCGTGCCAAAGGGTGCACAGCTTACAACATCGTATGTTGGCTTCGTGACAACAACTGTTACAGAAAAGGGCCAGTTGAAGATTGTCCTTACCGAGGACAAGAAGCAGCTCAACGACGTTGTAGTTATCGGTTACGGTACTCAGCGTAAGGAAGCAGTTACAGGTTCTGTAGCTTCTGTAAGCAGTGAGAAGTTGATGGAAAACCCATCTTCAAACATCACTCAGGCTCTCCAAAGCCGTATTGCTGGTGTGGAAATGACTCAGATTAACTCACAGCCAGGTGCTGAAATGCAGATTCGTATTCGTGGTCAGCGTTCACTTTCTGCATCTAACGACCCACTCATCGTACTCGATGGTATTCCATTCTTGGGTCAGCTCTCGGACATCAACCCTTCAGACATCAAGTCACTCGATATCTTGAAGGATGCATCTGCAACAGCTATCTACGGTTCGCGTGGTGCTAACGGTGTAATCATCATCACTACTAACAAGGGTGGTCTCAATCGTCCTGCAAAGGTTACATACAATGGTTATGTAAACTTCAAGACTCTCTTCAACGAATATCCTATGATGAAGGGTGAGAAGTACGCTCAGATGCGTAAGATGGCAGGTAAGTATGGCAATGGTCTTGATGAGTCGGATGATGTAGATACTGACTGGCAATCAATGTGGTACAAGACTGGTATCTCTCACAACCATAACCTCACAGTATCAGGTGGTACTAATACAGGTAGTTATAGTTTCGGTGGTAGCTACACTCACGATGAAGGTGTGATCCCAACACAGGCATTCAATCGTCTTACTCTCCGTGCAAACCTTGAGCAGAAGATTGGTAAGAATGTAAAGGTAGGTCTCTCTTCTACTAATACATATAATACGCGCGAAGGCATGCAGGTAGGTATGTATGGTATTCTTCAGATGTCTCCATTGACAAATCCTTACAATGAGGATGGTACAATGAAGAGCATTGTTCACATGTCTTCTGATGATGTGTTCCTTATTACAAAGGATGTACTTGAGAACAATAAGGAGTCTTATCTCCAGGACAACAGAAATATTGCTACATACAACACTATCTTCGGTGAAATCTCTTGCCCATGGGTAGAAGGTCTTAAGTATCGTGTGAATGTAGGTCTCAACTATCGTGGTGGTAAGAATGGTAGTTTCACTGGTAAGGGCTTCAACAGCACAGATGTAAACA
The DNA here is from genome assembly GCA_002317225.1 of Prevotellaceae bacterium UBA1716. Lineage (GTDB taxonomy): Bacteria > Bacteroidota > Bacteroidia > Bacteroidales > Bacteroidaceae > Minthosoma. Next base: position 1,660 of record DCIW01000170.1, read on the forward strand.
ACCCTTCTTCTGCTTCACTTACTCAGTTCGATTATATGAACTACGCAGTTGAAAACCTTCTCACATACGACCGCACATTCAATGAGAAGCACACAATCAACGCTGTTGCTCTCTATTCAGCAGAACAGACTCGCTACACTTCTAACTCTATCAGTTCTCGTGATGTTCCTGAATATCACCAGTTCTATAGCATCGGTAATGGTTCGAAGGATGTGACAGTTTCTCCAAACAGCCCTTATTCATTGACTGGTCTTTTGTCTTGGATGGGTCGTGTTATGTACAACTACGACAATCGTTACATGCTTTCTGTAGCAGTTCGTTCAGACGGTTCTTCTCGTCTTGCTGCTGGTCACAAGTGGCACACTTACCCAGCAGTTTCTGCAGGTTGGAATATTGCTAAGGAAAAGTTCATGGAGAATGTTGGTTGGGTCAACAGTCTTAAGTTCCGTGTAGGTTACGGTCAGACAGCTAACCAGGCTATCTCTCCTTACACTACTCTTGGTGCTCTCGGTACTACTCCTTATAACTTCGGTGACCTTGGCGAACAGTCATATACAACTGGTTACTATCCAACAAAGCTCGCTAACAAGGAACTTGGTTGGGAGTACAGCGAAACATACAACGTAGGTCTTGATTTCTCTCTCCTCGGTGGTCGCTTGACAGGTACACTCGAGTACTATAAGATGAACACTCATGACCTCCTCCTCAATGTTGGTCTTCCAAGCACAGCAGGTGTGAGCAGCTATACTGCAAACGTAGGTAAGACTCAGAACAAGGGATTTGAAGCAACTATCAACGGTGTAATCTTTGACGACTACAATGGTTGGACTTGGGAAGCAGGTATCAACCTCTCTGCTAACCGCAACAAGCTCGTAGAACTTGCAGACGGCAGTGATCGTGATGAGGGTAACGGTTGGTTCGTAGGTCATCCAATTGATGTTCTCTATGACTATGAAAAGATTGGTCTTTGGAACTCTGAAGATCCAGACTATCAGTATTTTGATATCCTCGAACCAGGTGGTAATGAAGGTATGATTAAGGTAAAGGGTGGCTACTATACTGAGGAAGAGAAGGCTGCTGGTACTATTCCTGAAGGTAAGAACGTAGGTGATCCACGTGCTATCGGTCCTCAGGACCGTCAGATTATCAGCCTCGAACCTAAGTTCACAGGTGGTTTCAACACTCGCGTTGCTTATAAGAATTGGGATCTCAACATCATCGGTGCATTCCAGTGTGGTGGTAAGCTCATCTCTACTCTCTACAGCGGTAACGGTTATCTCAACATGTTGACTGGTCGTCGTGGTCAGGTAGATGTAGACTATTGGACTCCTGAAAACAAGGATGCTAAGTATCCAAAGCCAGGTGGTATCCAGTCTGGTGATAACCCTAAGTATTCTTCTACTCTTGGTCTCTTCGATGGTAGCTATGTTAAGATTCGTACAATCACAGTTGGTTACAACTTTAAGGGCAATTGGATGAGAAAGGCTGGTATCGGCAACCTCCGTGCTTATGCTACTATCCAGAATCCATTCATCATCTACTCTCCATACTATAGCGAGAGCGGTCTTGATCCAGAGCCAAACTCAATGTCTAACCAGGGACAGTTCCACGCTGTAACAATGGGCGGTCACGCTCTTCCAGTTGTTGGTACAAACTCTCCTTGCACACGCAATTATTTGATTGGACTTAATTTGTCATTCTAAATTCCTTGAAAAATCATGAAAAAGAATAATATATTTCGCTTTTGTGGTATAGCATTGATGTCTGCGATGGCTTTCTCTTCTTGCTCTGATATCCTTGATGAGCAACCACGCAGTGGCTATGACCCAACATATTTTAAGACAGAGGATGGTGTAAAGGGTGGTCTTACTTCACTCTACTCTCACCTTCGTAACCTCTATGGCCAGGCTTACTACCTCACATCTCTCGAGGCTGGTACTGACGAGTACACTTATGGACACTCTGCTGATGGCAACCAGAAGGATATTGATATGAGTGGTGTGGGCAATGTCACATCTACTACTGTTCGTTCAGATGTCCTTTGGGGACAGGCATATACTGATATCAATACTGCTTGTGCTGTTATTGAGAACGCTTCAGAAGTAGGCATTGCTGCTAACTTGGTTGCTGAGGCTTACTTCTTCCGTGGCTTCCACTACTTCAACCTCGTACAGACATTCGGTGGTGTACCACTCGATCTTGGTGGTGGCAAACTTCACTCTAACGACGCACCAAAGCGTACTTCTGTTCGTAACACAGTCGACGAAGTTTATACAGAAGCTATTTTCCCAGACCTTAAGAAGGCTGTTGATGATCTTGATGATGAACCACGTGTGATTGGTGCTGTCACTAAGAACACTGCCCGTCTCTTCCTTGCAAAGGCTTACCTTACTTACGGATGGTGGCTCGAAAACCCTAACAATATTGACACTTATCCAGCTACAACAAAGCGTGATAAGTCACAGGCTCAAAACTATTACAAGTTGGCTTATGAAACTGCTATTGCAGCTATCAATGCTCCTGGTCCTTACAAGCTTCAGGATACATTCTATGATGTAAACTTCTGGCAGAACGACCGTAACGCAGAGTGGCTCCTTTGGGCTGACCACACAGTCAATAACGACCAGTACAATGGTGGTGGTCTTGGTTATGGTAGTGGTAGTGCTCCTGACAACTTCGCTGGTTGGTTCACACAGTGGAACTATTGTGGTGATATGCGTGGTGAATTCGAAGACGGTAGCACAGGCAACCCTGTTCTTCGTGAGGCTTGTCAGGCACTTGGTCGTCCTTGGACTCGTATGGCTCCTATTCCTGACGCTCTCGCTAAGTTTACAGATGTAGACAAGGATTCTCGTTGGGATGGTACATTCACTTACCAGTATCGTTGTAACTTTGCAAAGGGTAACAACAAAAACGCTTATGTAAAGGGTGCAAATGGTGCACAGATTAAGAATGGTGAGGCATTCCTTACATTCCTTCCTTACAATGACGCTAATGTTCAGTATGCTCAGGCTAATGGTAACATCAATGCTGGTACACTCCCTGGCCGCAACGACTTCGTCATCAATCTTAAGGATGTAAGCCGTCAAACTTACCCAGGTGTATGGAAGACTATCGGTCATCGTACAGACCGTGACGAGGCATCTGCTCTTGGTAACCCTAACGGTTGCTCTCCACGTCCATTCCCAATCGCTAAGTTCTCTGAATTCTACTTCCTCGCTTCTGAGGCAGCTGTTAAGCTTGGTAAGAATTCTGATGCTCGCTACTTCATCAACGAGATTCGTGGTCGTGCAGGTAAGTGGAAGACAAACTTCAACGACTACACTTATCTCTGCAGCAATACAGGATATGAAACCCTTACTGTTTCTAAGGACTTCAGCAACGACCTCAAGGCTGCTACTCCTGAAGTAATCACAATTGATTACATCCTCGATGAGCGTCTCCGTGAGTACTGGGGTGAAGGTTATCGTTGGCTTGACCTTGCTCGTACTCAGACTTGGGAGAAGTTGGCTGGCGTTTACCACATCAGCGATGCTTGTGGCCGTGCGCCTAAGGAAGTAAAGCGTGACATTAAGAAGAGCTACTATCTCCGTCCAATCCCACAGGGTCAGCTTGATGCCCTCCAGATGACAGATGAAGAGAAGGCTGCTTACCAGAACCCTGGTTATTAATCGAAAGATTATAGCTATATAAATAAAGAAGGTGCTCTGCAATTTGCGGGGCACCTTTGTTATGTTTATAGGGTTGCGAGTTGATTAGGAGTTAGGGATATAAATGGGGAATTTTATTTGATTAACTCCATCTGTTTTGATAACTCCTTCATGTACTTTTCTGTGAGTTTGTTGACTTGCTTCTGGCATTTGGTTGCTGCTTTTGAAAGATAGCCAAACTCCTTGTAGCACTCATTGAAACCTTTGTTTTGCTTAGTGAGGAATTCAATCATACCCGCTGATATGCCTTCGGCTAATTCTTTGTTTGGCATACCATAGTTGCTTGCAGTTTTGAGAAATACTTCAAATTGTTTGTCAAGCTGTTTGTTTTGCTCTGTAATCTGATTGAAGAAAGTATCTGTATTGCTCCAGTTGCTTGGCTTGCCACCTGTATAGATTGTGTTTTCAAGGTTTTTGCCAATTGTGCTGTATAGTTTCTCTACAAGTTTCATTTTTTCTTGTATGATAGATACCTTCTGTTCAAGGTCCATTTTCTGAGTTTCTGTGAGAATGGCAAGTTTATCACTGCTTTGAGTTGCAGCATTGTAAGGTTCTTCGGCTACATATCCATCTATAGCCACAGTGTCTTCTATTACATAGTCAGGAGCATCATCATTGTCATGACCTACAACGAGGCTCTTTCCTGACAAACGACCTACACGTCTCTCGTAATCGAAATCTTCATCGTAATATCCATTGTGAACGGTGATGCGGTATGTTTCACCTGGCACCATATCAAGATCGATCCATGCAGAACAGAGCGAACCGTCAGGGAAAATACAACGTATGCGACCAGCCTTTGGTTTATCAAGTTCTACGGTATATTCGAAACGTTTGTTGATGACAGGAATGCATGCAACGTAGTCATCGTCATCGAGTTGGCTGAGTTCGTCGTATGAATCTGCAATATAAACATTATAGAGCGAATCCTTGATTTCGTCGTCTATGCGACCTTCAATCTTGAATGTCTTGCGTGAAGTGGCAATCTTTTCCTCATAAATGTCAGGACGAAGGGATGTAATCATAAAGATGTCGCCTTCCACCTTATCATTATTTATGTCTTCCCAAACGATGGCGTATGCATCGCGAAGCTGAGGATTGGTTGGATTCTTGCAACACATGAACCACATCTCCTGGTTTTGCTTTGTACGAATACGAAGATAGTTGTTCTTCTGGGAATCATTGGTTACGACCTTCAAGTTGAAATTCTCTGTATTGCCCTTTGCGATATGGTGGAGCTGATAGCTTACTGGTTCATCATTGTGAAAATCGTCACCTATCATAGTGATGTAAGGTTCGTTTTTGTCGCAGATGAAGTGAGTGATTACTTCTTTCGACTCAATGATTCCAGTGTTTGGGTTTTTTGTAATTGAGTACGTCTGCTTGTCCTTCTGACCATGGA
>DCIW01000217.1:0-9229 GCA_002317225.1 Prevotellaceae bacterium UBA1716
ACGATGAAGAAATGCTCGAACTCGTTGAAATGGATATGCAGGATCTTCTCGCTCAGTATGAGTTCGAAGAGGACACTCCAATCATCCGCGGTTCTGCTCTTGGTGCACTCAACGGTGTTCCTGAGTGGGAGCAGAAGGTAATGGAACTTATGGACGCTTGTGATACTTGGATCCAGGAACCAGAGCGTGCAGTTGATAAGCCATTCCTTATGCCAGTTGAGGACGTATTCTCAATCACTGGTCGTGGTACAGTTGCTACAGGTCGTATCGAGACAGGTGTTATCCACGTTGGTGACCCAGTTCAGCTCCTCGGTCTTGGTGAAGATGCTAACTCAGTTGTTACTGGTGTTGAAATGTTCCGTAAGCTCCTCGACGAAGGTCAGGCAGGTGATAACGTAGGTCTTCTCCTCCGTGGTATCGATAAGAAGGATGTTAAGCGTGGTATGGTAATCACTAAGCCAGGTCAGATCACTCCTCACCAGGGCTTCAAGGCTTCTATCTACGTCCTCAAGAAGGAAGAAGGTGGTCGTCACACTCCATTCAAGAACCACTATCGTCCACAGTTCTACCTCCGTACAATGGACTGTACAGGTGAAATCTCTCTCCCAGAGGGTATAGAAATGGTAATGCCAGGTGATAACGTTGAGATCAATGTTGAACTCATCTACCCAGTTGCAATCAACGTAGGTCTTCGCTTCGCTATCCGTGAAGGTGGTCGTACAGTTGGTTCTGGTCAGATCACAGAGGTATACGACTAATAATCATTTGCGACTTGTCGCATGATATTATAATCAAAGTTGGGGGTGAAGCAAATCCTTTGCCCTCAACTTATCTACGGGGTTAGTTTAGTTGGTAGAATATCGGTCTCCAAAACCGAGGGTCGGGAGTTCGAGTCTCTCACCCCGTGCAAATAAAATGTAAGAATGTATGTTCGATAAAATTATCAATTATTGCAAAGAATCCTACGATGAACTTGTTCATAAGGTAACTTGGCCAACCTACAAAGAGCTTGCTAACAGTGCGGTGCTTGTTTTATCAGCTTCCATCATCATCGCTCTTGTAGTATTTGTCATGGATACTATCTTTGAAAACATCATGGAGTTAGTTTATTCACTTTTTAACTAATAGGAGGATAAACTATGGCAGAAATTACTAAGAAGTGGTACGTACTTCGTGCTATTAGTGGTAAGGAAGGAACTGTCAAGGAGTATATTGAACTTGACATGAAAAACCACCACTATGAGGAGTATGTATCTCAGGTTCTTATCCCTACTGAGAACGTAATTAAGGTGCAGAACAACAAACGTACTGCAATTAAGAAGAATCTTCTTCCTGGTTATGTTCTTGTAGAGGCTGCGCTCATAGGTGAGATTCCGCACATGTTGCGAAATACTCCTGGAGTTCTCGGTTTCCTTGGTGGAATGGACAAACCAACACCAATCCGTCAGGCAGAAGTAAATCGTATGCTTGGTATCGGAACTGAGAATGATGAGATTATTGAAGATGTTGTGAAGGTTGACTTCACAGTTGGTGAGTCTGTTAAGGTAACAGACGGACCATTCTCTAATTTCACGGGAGTAATCGAAGAAGTAAACGCTGACAAGCAAAAGCTTAAGGTTTCAGTCAAGATCTTCGGGCGTGTAACTCCGCTCGAACTTAACTTCACACAAGTTTCAAAGGAATGCTAAGACTTGTTACACTTAGCATGCCTTATTATCGTTAAATTATTATAAATTAGAAAACAAAATGGCTAAAGAAGTTGCTGGATTAATCAAATTACAGATTAAAGGTGGCGCTGCAAATCCATCACCACCAGTAGGACCTGCACTTGGTTCTAAGGGTATCAATATCATGGATTTTTGCAAGCAGTTCAACGCCAGAACTCAGGACAAGGCTGGAAAGATTCTTCCAGTTGTAATTACTTACTATGTTGATAAGTCTTTTGATTTCGTAATCAAAACTCCTCCTGCTGCTGTTCAACTTATGGAAGCAGCTAAGATAAAGGGTGGTTCTGCTGAACCTAACCGTAAGAAGGTAGCAGAGATTACTTGGGATCAAGTAAAGGCTATCGCAGAAGATAAGATGCCTGATTTGAACTGCTTCACAATCGAGTCTGCTATGACTATGATTGCAGGAACAGCTAGAAGTATGGGTATTACTGTAAAAGGAGAATTCCCTGGTAAATAATTAAAAATTCAATCAAGATGAGTAAACTTACAAAAAATCAAAAGTCTGTTGAAGGCAAGATTGAAGCAGGGAAGGCATATTCACTCACAGAGGCTGCACAGCTTGTAAAGGATATCACTTTTACTAAGTTTGATGCATCTCTCGATATCGACATCCGTCTTGGTGTTGACCCTCGTAAGGCTAACCAGATGGTTCGTGGTGTGGTTTCTCTCCCTAATGGTACAGGTAAGGAAGTACGAGTACTTGCTCTTGTCCCATCTGATCAGGTTGCTGCTGCTACAGAAGCTGGTGCTGACTACGCAGGTCTTGAAGAGTATATCGAAAAGATGAAGGGTGGTTGGACTGATATCGACGTTATCATCACTATGCCATCATGCATGGGTAAGATTGGTGCTCTCGGTCGTGTCCTCGGTCCTCGTGGTCTCATGCCAAACCCTAAGAGTGGTACAGTTACTATGGACGTAGCTAAGGCAGTTCGCGAAGTAAAGCAAGGTAAGATTGACTTTAAGGTTGATAAGTCTGGTATCGTTCACACATCTATCGGTAAGGTTTCTTTCTCTGCCGAGAAGATCGCTCAGAACGCTCAGGAGTTCATCAATACTATCATCAAGCTCAAGCCTGCTACTGCAAAGGGTACTTACATTAAGAGCATTTATCTTTCTAGTACAATGAGTAAGGGCGTCAAGGTTGACCCTAAGTCTGTTGAATAATTTTTAAGATCAGAATCATGAAGAAAGAAGATAAAAGCACACTTATTGATAGTTTTGTTGAAGCTCTCAACACCTATGCACACTTCTACGTAGTAGACGTGACTGCTCTTGATTCAACTACTACAAGTAACCTTCGTCGCGAGTGTTTCAAGAACAACGTGAAGCTTCAGGTTGTTAAGAACACTCTCTTCATCAAGGCACTTGAAAAGAAAGGTTTCGATGTTGCTCAGTTGGGCAATGCCCTCACACAGACTACAGCTATCATGTACTGTGATACAGCTAACAAGCCTGCACGTATCATCAAGGACTTCGGTAAGAAGAACAACGGTGTTCCAGGTCTTAAGGCTGCTTACGCAGAAGATATGGTATATGTAGGTGCTGAGAACCTCGATACTCTCTGCGCTCTCAAGAGCAAGAATGAACTTATTGCAGACGTTATTGCTGCTCTCGAATCTCCAATTATGAATGTACTTAGTGCACTTGAGAATCGTGAGGAAAATGCAGCTGCTGCAGAGTAATTAAAATTTGATTATTAACTACTTAATAAATTAATTAAAATGGCTGATATTAAAGCTATTGCTGCTGAGCTCGTTGCGCTCACAGTACAGGAAGTAATTGACCTTAAGAACGAACTTAAGGAGACTTATGGTATCGAACCTGCTGCTGCAGCTGTTGTTGTTGCTGCTGGTGGCGAAGCTGCTGCTGCAGAAGAAAAGACATCATTCGATGTAGTTCTTAAGAGCCCAGGTGCTGCTAAGCTTGCAGTTGTAAAGGCTGTTAAGGAAGCTTGTGGTCTTGGTCTTAAGGATGCTAAGGATCTCGTTGACGGCGCTCCTGCAACACTCAAGGAAGGTGTTGACAAGGCTGCTGCTGAGGCACTCAAGGCTGCTCTCGAGGCTGCTGGTGCTGAAGTTGAGATTAAGTAATTCGTTATCTCAGATAATTATGGTTAAGGATCCTCTGGTAGAGGGTTCTTAACCTTTTTGTGTCTTTTAGGCAACTCAACTTAGCATATCTTTTTGCAATCTTTTTGCCTTTAGACGATTATATTTTTTCTAGATTTTCTAGGGTTTCTAGAATGTCTAGATATTCTAGTCTTCTAGGACTTCTAGTAAAAAAAACAAATAAATATTTCAGATGTCACAAATCATCAACAACCGAGTAAACTTTGCGTCTGTAAAGAACCCAATGCCTTACCCAGATTTCCTTGATGTTCAGCTCAAGAGCTTCAAGGACTTCCTTCAGTTGGACACTCCACCTGAGAAGCGTAAGAAGGACGGTCTTTACAAGGTATTTGCAGAGAACTTCCCTATTGCTGATACACGCAATAACTTTGTTCTTGAATTCTTGGACTACTATATCGATGCTCCAAGATATTCAATCGAAGAGTGTTTGGAGCGTGGCTTGACTTATAGTGTGCCATTGAAGGCAAAGCTCAAGCTTTATTGCTCTGACCCAGATCACGAGGACTTTGATACTGTTATTCAGGATGTGTTCCTCGGTCCTATTCCTTACATGACTGATAACGGAACGTTCGTTATTAATGGTGCCGAACGTGTCGTTGTCTCTCAGTTGCACCGTTCACCAGGTGTGTTCTTCGGTTCAAGTGTACATGCAAACGGAACACCTTTGTTCTCTGCTCGTATCATCCCATTCAAGGGATCTTGGATTGAGTTTGCAACTGATATTAATAATGTCATGTATGCATACATCGATCGTAAGAAGAAGTTGCCTGTAACAACTCTTCTCCGTGCAATCGGTTATGAGACAGATAAGGACATCCTCCAGATTTTCGACCTTGCAGAAGAGGTTAAGGTTACTCAGAAGAACCTTAAGGCTCTCAAGGGTCGTCAGCTTGCTGGTCAGGTTCTCCGTTCTTGGAATGAGGACTTCGTAGATGAAGATACAGGTGAAGTTGTTTCTATCGAGCGTAACGAGGAGATTCTCCCACGTGAGACAGAAATCGATGATGATTCAATCGAGAAGATTATCGAGTCGGGTGTTGAGACAATTCTCATCCACCGTGACGAGGCTATTGCCAAGGACTTCTCTATCATCTTCAATACTCTCCAGAAGGACCCTGCAAAGACTGAAAAGGACGCTGTTACATATATATATCGTCAGCTTCGTAATGCAGACCCTGCAGATGATGCGTCTGCACACGAAGTTATCAATAACCTCTTCTTCTCAGAGAAGCGTTATGACCTTGGTGATGTAGGTCGTTACCGTATCAACAAGAAGCTTGGCCTTTCAACAGACCCTGCTACACGCGTTCTCACTAAGGAGGATATCATCGAAATCATCAAGTACCTTGTTGAACTCGCAAATTCAAAGGCAGTAGTTGATGATATCGACCACCTCTCTAACCGTCGTGTACGTACAGTTGGTGAGCAGCTTGCAAATCAGTTTGCTATTGGTCTTGCTCGTATGAGCCGTACAATTCGTGAGCGTATGAACGTACGTGATAACGAAGTGTTCACTCCTACAGACCTTATCAACGCAAAGACAATTTCAAGCGTTATCAACTCGTTCTTCGGAACAAACCCATTGTCACAGTTCATGGACCAGACAAACCCACTTGCTGAGGTAACTCACAAGCGTCGTCTTTCTGCCCTTGGTCCTGGTGGTTTGTCTCGTGAGCGTGCCGGATTCGAGGTTCGAGATGTACACTACACTCACTATGGCCGTCTCTGTCCAATTGAGTCTCCTGAAGGTCCAAACATCGGTCTTATTTCTTCACTTTGTGTATATGCTAAGATTGATGACCTCGGCTTCATTGAAACTCCTTATCGTAAGATCGTTGATGGTGTTGCTGATATCAATAATGACCACATTGTTTATCTTTCTGCAGAAGAAGAAGAGAACAAGATCATTGGTCAGGGAAATGCACCTCTTACTGACGATGGTCACTTTATCCGTAAGGTCGTTAAGTGTCGTCAGGATGCAGATTATCCAGTGGTTCCTCCAACAGATGTTGACTACATGGACGTTGCACCACAGCAGATTGCATCTATCGCTGCAGCCCTCATCCCATTCCTTGAGCACGACGATGCTCACCGTGCGTTGATGGGTTCCAACATGATGCGCCAGGCAGTTCCACTTATCCGTACAGAGGCTCCTATCGTAGGTACTGGTATTGAAAAGCAGGTTTGTGAAGACTCACGCACAATGATCTCTGCAGAAGGCGATGGTGTTGTTGAGTATGTAGACGCTACAACCATTCGTATCATGTACGATCGTACAGAGGACGAAGAGTTTGTAAGCTTCGAACCAGCTCTCAAAGAATATAAGATTCCAAAGTTCCGTCGTACTAACCAGAACATGACAATCGACCTCCGTCCAACTTGCGACCGTGGTCAGCGTGTCAAGAAGGGCGATATCCTCACAGAGGGTTATGCAACTGAAGCTGGTGAACTCGCACTCGGACGTAACCTTCTCGTGGCTTACATGCCTTGGAAGGGTTATAACTATGAGGATGCTATCGTTCTCAACGAGCGCGTAGTACGCGAAGACCTTCTCACATCAGTTCACGTTGACGAGTACTCACTCGAAGTTCGTGAGACAAAGCGTGGTGTTGAGGAACTCACTTCAGATATTCCAAACGTTTCAGAGGAAGCAACAAAGGATCTCGACGAAAACGGTATCGTACGTGTTGGTGCTCGTATTGAGCCAGGCGACATCCTCATCGGTAAGATTACTCCTAAGGGTGAATCTGATCCATCACCAGAAGAAAAGCTTCTCCGTGCAATCTTCGGTGATAAGGCTGGTGACGTTAAGGATGCTTCGCTCAAGGCAACTCCTTCACTTGCAGGTGTTGTTATTGATAAGAAGCTCTTCTCAAGACAGATCAAGACTCGTGCTTCGAAGGCAGCAGACCGTCTCATCCTTCCTAAATATGATAAGGAATTTGATGATAAGGTAGGTGACCTTAAGGAAATCCTCCTCGACAAGCTCCTCACACTCACAGATGGCAAGCTTTCTTGTGGTGTTAAGGACTTCATGGGTTCAGATATCATTCCAAAGGGCGCTAAGTTCATTGCTGGTGCACTCGACAACATCGATTACACAGCGGTTCAGCTCTCAGGTTGGACAGATGATGAACACACTAACAGTCTTATCCGCGACCTCGTAATCAATTACCTCAAGCAGTACAAGATTCTTGATGCTGAACTTAAGCGTAAGAAGTATGCTCTCCAGATTGGTGATGAACTTCCATCAGGCATCATCCAGATGGCTAAGGTTTACATCGCTAAGAAGCGTAAGATTGGTGTAGGTGATAAGATGGCCGGTCGTCACGGTAACAAGGGTATCGTGTCAAAGGTGGTTCGTCAGGAAGATATGCCATTCCTCGAGGATGGTACTCCAGTCGACATCGTGCTCAACCCACTTGGTGTGCCTTCACGAATGAACATCGGTCAGATCTTCGAGACAGTCCTTGGTTATGCAGGTAAGAAGCTCGGTGTTAAGTTCGCTACTCCAATCTTCGATGGTGCTCACCTTGAGGACCTCTGCGAATGGACAGACAAGGCAGGTCTCCCACGCTACAGCCGTACATACCTCTACAATGGTGAAACAGGTCTCCGTTTCGACCAGCCAGCAACAGTAGGTGTTACTTACATGTTGAAACTCGGTCACATGGTTGAGGACAAGATGCACGCACGTTCAATCGGTCCTTACTCTCTCATCACTCAGCAGCCACTTGGTGGTAAGGCACAATTTGGTGGTCAGCGTTTCGGAGAGATGGAGGTTTGGGCACTCGAGGCATTCGGTGCTTCGCATGTGCTTCAGGAAATCCTCACAATCAAGTCAGATGACGTAAACGGACGTAGTAAGGCTTACGAGGCAATCGTTAAGGGTGAACCAATGCCAACTCCAGGTATTCCAGAGTCACTCAACGTACTCCTCCACGAGCTTCGCGGTCTCGGTCTCAGCATTAAATTGGAATCATAAAACATCAGAATATAAAAGATGGCTTTCAAGAAAGAATCTAAGCAAAAAACAAACTTCACGAAGATCACGATTGGTCTCGCATCACCTGAAGAAATCCTTGAGAATTCGTTTGGTGAGGTACTCAAGCCAGAGACAATCAACTATCGTACTTACAAGCCTGAGCGCGATGGTCTCTTCTGTGAGCGTATCTTTGGTCCTACAAAGGACTACGAGTGCCACTGTGGAAAGTACAAGCGTATTCGCTACAAGGGCATTGTCTGCGACCGATGTGGTGTAGAGGTTACAGAGAAGAAGGTACGTCGTGAACGTTCAGGTCACATCGCACTCGTTGTGCCTGTAGCTCATATCTGGTATTTCCGCAGTCTTCCAAACAAGATTGGTTATCTTCTCGGAATGCCAACAAAGAAGCTCGATGCAGTAGTTTACTACGAGAAATATATCATTATCCAGGCAGGTGTTGCTGACAATGGTGACAACATCGTTGATGGCGAACTTATCAGCGAAGAGGAATACTGGGACATCGTAGATGCTCTCCCAGAAAGCAACCAGAACCTCGACGACTCAAACCCAGACAAGTTCATCGCAATGATGGGTGCTGAGGCAATCGAGTATCTCCTCCAGCGTGTTGACCTCGAGCACCTTGCAAACCAGCTCCGTGCAGCAGCAAGCGAAGACGCTTCGGCACAGCGCAAGGCAGAATCACTCAAGCGCCTCCAGGTAGTAGAGGGATTCCGTGCATCTAAGGGTCGCAACAAGCCTGAGTGGATGATCATGCACAATATCCCAGTCACTCCTCCTGACCTCCGCCCACTCGTTCCGCTTGATGGTGGACGTTTCGCTACATCAGACCTCAACGACCTCTATCGTCGTGTTATTATCCGTAATAACCGTCTGAAGCGACTCATCGAAATCAAGGCACCAGAGGTAATCCTCCGTAACGAGAAGCGTATGCTTCAGGAAGCAGTTGACTCACTCTTTGATAACTCTCGTAAGGCATCTGCCGTTAAGAGCGAAAGCAACCGCCCACTCAAGTCACTCTCTGACTCTCTCAAGGGTAAGCAGGGACGTTTCCGCCAGAACCTCCTCGGTAAGCGTGTTGACTACTCTGCACGTTCGGTAATCGTTGTAGGTCCTGAGCTCAACATGGGTGAGTGTGGTATTCCAAAGCTTATGGCAGCCGAACTTTACAAGCCATTCGTTATCCGCAAGCTCATTGAGCGTGGTATCGTAAAGACTGTAAAGAGTGCAAAGAAGATTGTTGACCGTCGCGATCCAATCGTATTCGATATCCTCGAAAACGTGATGAAGGGTCATCCAGTGCTCCTCAACCGTGCGCCAACACTTCACCGTCTCGGTATCCAGGCATTCCAGCCACGTATGAT
>DCIW01000217.1:9293-15696 GCA_002317225.1 Prevotellaceae bacterium UBA1716
CGATGGTGACCAGATGGCCGTTCACCTCCCACTTTCAAACGAGGCAGTACTCGAGGCACAGCTTCTCATGCTCCAGAGCCACAACATCCTTTCTCCAGCCAGTGGTGAACCTATCACAGTACCATCACAGGATATGGTCCTCGGACTCTACTATATTTCAAAGGTACGTCCGGGTGCAAAGGGCGAAGGCCTCACATTCTATGGTGAAGAAGAAGCAATCATCGCATACAACGAAGGTCGCGTTGACGTTCATGCACCAATCAAGTGTGTTGTGAACGACGTAGATGCAGACGGCAACTTTGTTCGCAACCTCATCGAGACAACCGTAGGTCGTATCATCATTAACGAAGTAATTCCAACAGAAGTTGGTTTCGTAAATGAAGTAATCGGTAAGAAGGCCCTCAAGAAGGTCATCACTAAGGTTATCAAGACTGTAGGTATGGCACGTGCTTGCGAATTCCTCGATGGTATCAAGAACCTCGGTTACCGCAAGGCATACGAAGGTGGACTCTCGTTCGTGCTTGATGATATCATCATCCCAGAAGAGAAGCCAGAAATCGTACAGGAAGGTCAGGACAACGTTGACCAGATCCAGGGTAACTACGAGCTCGGTCTTATCACAGAAAAGGACCGTTACCAGCAGGTAGTTGAAACATGGACTAAGGTGAACGATAAGATTACCAAGACCCTCATGAAGCAGATGACTGAGGCTGACCAAGGCTTCAATGCAGTCTTCATGATGCTCGACTCTGGTGCCCGTGGTTCTGCTGGTCAGATTGCTCAGCTTGCAGGTATGCGTGGTTTGATGGCAAAGCCTCAGAAGGCAGGTGCATCAGACAACAACATCATCGAAAACCCTATCCTTTCCAACTTTAAGGAAGGTATGTCTGTGCTTGAGTACTTCATCTCTACTCACGGTGCTCGTAAGGGTCTTGCCGATACAGCCCTCAAGACAGCCGATGCAGGTTATTTGACTCGTCGTCTTGTTGACGTATCACACGATGTTATCATTAACGAAGAAGACTGTGGCACACTCCGTGGTCTCGAATGTACAGCCCTCAAGGATGGTGACCGCGTAGTTGCTTCGCTTGCAGAGCGTGTTCGTGGTCGTGTGTCAGTTCATGATATAATCAATCTACACACTAACGAGATTATCGTTGCAAGTGGTGAAGAAATCTCAGACCGTTGCGCAGATGAAATCGAGGCAGCAGGAATTGAGATGGTAGAAATTCGTTCGGTACTCACTTGCGAAAGCAAGAAGGGTGTCTGCATGAAGTGCTACGGACGCAACCTTGCAACTCAGCGCATGGTACAGAAGGGTGAAGCAGTTGGTGTCATTGCAGCACAGGCAATTGGTGAGCCTGGTACACAGTTGACACTCCGTACATTCCACGCCGGTGGTGTTGCAGGTAACGCTGCAGCTAACGCACAGATTGTTGCGAAGAACCGCTCTAAACTTGAGTTCGAGGAACTTCGTACTATCGACCGTCCAACAGAAGACAATCCAAATGCAAAGGTAGTTGTTGGTCGTCTTGCTGAACTCCGTTTCGTGGATATCAATACAGGCATCGTACTTTCTACAGTACCAGTACCTTACGGTTCAAATCTCTTCGTAAGCGATGGTGACATTGTCGAGGCTGGAACTGTAATTGCAAACTGGGATCCATTCAACGCAGTTATCGTAACAGAATTCAACGGTACTGCATCATTCGAAGGTGTTAAGGAAGGTGTTACATATAAGGTTGAAACCGACGATACTACAGGTCTTAAGGACCTCATCGTTATCGAGTCAAAGGATCGTCAGCTCGTACCTACATGTCATATCCTCGATGAGAATGGCGAACTCCTCCGCACATATTCATTCCCTATCAACGGACACATCGTTGTTGAGGATGGTCAGAAGCTCACAGCCGGTGACATTCTCATCAAGATTCCACGTTCAGTTGCAAAGGCAGGCGATATCACCGGTGGTCTCCCACGTGTTACTGAGCTCTTCGAGGCTCGTAACCCATCTAACCCAGCAGTAGTTGCTGAAATCGATGGTGAGATTACATTGGGTAAACTCAAGCGTGGTAACCGCGAAATCATCCTTACTTCAAAGGACCAGCAGACTATCAAGAAGTATCTCGTGCCACTTTCAAAGCAGCTCCTCGTTCAGGAAAACGACTACGTTCGTGCCGGAACTCCACTCTCAGATGGTGCTATCACACCAAGCGACATCCTCTCTATCCAGGGTCCTACAGCCGTTCAGGAATATATCGTGAACCAGGTACAGGACGTTTACCGTATGCAGGGTGTAAGCATCAACGATAAGCACTTCGAAATCATCGTTCGTCAGATGATGCGTAAGGTGCAGATCAATGATCCAGGTGATACAATCTTCCTCGAAGACGGTATCGTTGACAAGCTCGACTTCCTCGAGGAGAACGACCGCATCTGGGGCAAGAAGATTGTTGTCGATGCAGGCGACTCAGAGGTAATGGAACCAGGTATGATCGTAACAGCACGCAAGCTCCGCGATGAGAACTCTATGCTCAAGCGTCGCGACCTCAAGCCTGTAGTCACTCGTGATGCCGTTCCTGCTACATCTACACAGATTCTTCAGGGTATCACACGTGCCGCACTCGGTTCGAAGAGCTTCATGTCATCTGCATCATTCCAGGAGACAACAAAGGTGCTCAACGAGGCAGCAATCCGTTACAAGTCAGACCCACTCGAAGGTATGAAGGAGAACGTGATTTGTGGTCACCTTATCCCAGCGGGTACAGGTCTTCGCGATTTCGACAAGATCATCGTTGGTTCTAAGGAAGACTATCAGGAAGTTCAGCGTAAGCAGTTCAATCCAGATATGGCATTCGCACAGTTTGATCGCTTCTAATAGATTAAAGATTGTTGAAAAACAATCCAAGCAATAATTACCAAAAAAGGTGGTTGTCAAGTTTGACAATCACCTTTTTTCGCTCCAATATTATTTTTTTATATTGCTGTCCGGTAAACGTATTTAATTGACTATATCCGAGAATTATATCGTAGGGTAAGCCTTATTGTGTTTTTATGCGTGCGATAAAAAGTTTTACCGGACACCAATAAAAGAATATGTGTTATCTCTCTGCAGTCACGATTTTTGATCTGCATACGACCTCGTTTGAGGCAGCATTTCGCATTTCTATTTGGTAGGTGCCAGTATCGTCGTGGTCAAGGAAGAATGCGATACGATCACCGAACAGACATTCCTGTATATACGCAATCTCGAAACGGAGGATGCGGTGCGTGCGGAAGAAATCGAGCGAGAAGAGGTTGAGTATGTGTTCGATGTAACGCATCGAGTTCAAGTGACCGTTAATGTCGATGTCGCAGAACTTGATGGATATAGTTTCCACAGGCTCTTTCGATGTTACCTTGATGCGCGAAGGCCCCTCGATAGGACATTCCTTCTCATCGTTAATCCAATCCACGAGATGCCCTTCGTTGATATTAAGCAAATCGACAGGCTTACGAGTCTGCAGATTAATCATTGCCCAGATGGTACGTGCATGACCGATAGTCTTGCTCAATTGATCCTTGATTTCAAAGTTACGTGCAGTGAACATTCTCATTACCGACTCCACCCATGTACTTACGCTGAAATGCTGGTATTCCATTGGCAAGTCATCAAATTCGAGTGCAACACGCGAAAGAACCCAAGTGCATTCGTCCTCATTCAACCGAGTGATGCCGAACCCACGAGCATCAGCATGAAACCCTGCACAGTTGAGCAAGTGATTGCCAAGCATAGCAAGTGTGAGATGTCCGGAGAAGTCCACATCAAATGGGTCAACCACAAGATGGTATTCGCCCACTTTAGGCAATTTCTTTTCTTCCATACTATTATTTTCTATTGGTGTCCTGTAAACATGTTCAATTAACTATATCTGAGAATTATATCTTTGGGTAAGCTCATTTTCTTTTATTTGTCAAGAATTTGTGAATTCGTGAAGTTGCACATGGCATATTTGAATTAATAAGAAAGAGTGAAGAGGCCTATACGGCCTTGCCTACCGGATGGCCAAGGCCGTATAGGCCTAATTTCACTTATTGACTCCGTCGAGCTCTTCGAGGTTCTTATTAATTCGAAAATAATTAAACAACCCATAATGTTCACTAATTCACTAATTCTTGAAAATAAAAATTTACCGGACAGCAATAATTATTTTCCTTCCAAATGTCTTACTCTGTCCAAAAGGGTAGGGTGGCTATATTCAATAAATACCACCAACGGATGTGGGGTGAGATTAGCCAAACTATGCTTCGACATAGCTTTCAATCCTTCGCTTACCGCCTTTCCATAACCATTCACTTTCGCAAACTCATCAGCTTCCCATTCGTTCTTTCGCGACATAATGCCCATGAGCATACTTGTCAGCATTGAAATAGGAGTGTAAAGCATGCTGAATACCATAATGTTAATATGGAATGATGGTTCCGTGCATTGAGCTGCCATAGCAATATCCTTACTGTCAATTACAAGACTGAACAGCCAAAGAGTGAAGAGCATCAACACAAGTCCGATGATAGTACCTTTCACGATGTGCCCATTCTTCTGATGACCTATTTCGTGAGCCAACACACCGACAATCTGCTCTGTAGATAATTGTTCTGTGAGCGTGTCATATATCACCACCTTCTTACGCTTTCCCCATCCTGAGAAATAGGCATTGCCGTGAGTGCTGCGCTTCGAACTATCTTGCATATAGATATTCTCCAGTTTGAAATCCACCTTATTTGCAAAAGCCTCAATAGCACTACGCAATTCGCCCTCTTCCATAGGAGTGAGTTTGTTGAACATAGGAACAATAAGGTCGGTATAGATATACTGCATAAACAATTGGAAAGCACTTACCACAGCCCATGCAATCAACCAGAACCATTCAGGAATCATTCCGTAAATCCAAACCACCACACCAATAATCAAACTGGTGATTACGGTGGATATGGCAAAGCTCTTCAGCAAGTCCATAAAGAACAGTTTCCTTGTCATGCGGTTGAAACCATATTTTGTCTCAATAACAAAAGTGCTATAATACCCGAATGGGATGTCAATAATCATACCGATAAGGCTGAATATCAACATATACAATATAGCCATGATGATAGGGCAATCGCTGACCTCCCTTACCCATCCATCAAACACAGCAAAACCTCCAAATGCGAAGATGCCCAGAGTCACACATGTATTCAGTACACTACCAATAAGACTGACCCTTCTTCTCTCACTCGAGTATGCCTGCTGGCGTTTGTAAGTCTCCTCATCGTAGAGTCCTTCCAACTCCTTTGGAATAGGTTGTTTCGAAGCTTTTGTATTTAAATAGCGGAGCACGCAATCAAATGCAAACTCTGCCACAACAATGACGATAATAGTCCAATAAAGAATGTTTGCCATATATAAGTAGGTATTCATAATTATTCTAATCAAACATTGCAGGTGCATCATTTTATATTTTATTCATCTCTTTGCCGCATCTCTCTACTTCATTGACTCACATTCGTTCGTCGAGCTAAAGGTTCTCAGTCACTATGCCCGCATAGCTCCTTCGACTGAAGTACGAAATCTGCATCCAAATAGATTGAATCAAATATAAAAATAATTATGAACACCTACTTAAAAAATATAAATATCTGCAAAGTTACGCATTCTTTTTGAAACCTTGTACTTTATTTCGCCAAAAAGCGGTAAATTTGCACAACATAACTCATAACTCACAACTCACAACTCATAACTCACAACTCATAACTCACAACTCATAACTCATGAACGCTTTATACACAGTGCTTCTCCTTATCGGAAGCAACATCTTCATGACCCTCGCTTGGTACGGCCACCTCAAGCTTCAGCAGATGAACATCTCCAACTCGTGGCCGCTCATCCTTGTCATCCTCTTCTCGTGGGCCATCGCCTTCTTCGAGTACACCCTTCAGGTACCAGCCAACAAGATTGGTTTCGTAGGTAATGGCGGTCCCTTCTCTCTTATGCAGCTCAAGGTGATCCAAGAAGTGATTTCGCTCACCGTATTCACACTTATCGCAGGAGTCATGTTCCAAGGTGAACAATTGCATTGGAACCACCTTGCCGCCTTCCTGTGCCTTATCGCAGCAGTCTATTTCGTATTCCTGAAATAACAGATATTTTCTAATAACTCCGCAAAAATACTTCAACCTATACGGTTGATTAGAGGAACGGGCTATCGCCCTCAAATTCGCTGCAATTTTTCTGCAATATTTATATAAATAGAAGTCATTGCAGTCTCATTGTAGTAAAAATTGAAGAAAAATTTGAGCGTTAGCGTTCCCCCTAAAACAAGAACGAAGTTCTAAACGTATAGTTCGAAATACTTAATAATATTATGAATAACTTTACATTTTACTC
>DCIW01000247.1 GCA_002317225.1 Prevotellaceae bacterium UBA1716
CGTTCAACGGAACAAATATCGAAGAAGGCATCGCATTCCTTGAGACTCTTCAGGCTCCATACGTTCTTAAGGCAGATGGTCTTTGTGCAGGTAAGGGTGTGCTTATCATCGACGACTTGGAAGAGGCAAAGAAGGAGTTCCGCGGAATGCTCGATGGTATGTTCGGTGAGGCAAGTGCTACAGTCGTTATCGAAGACTTCCTCTCGGGTATTGAATGTTCTGTATTTGTGCTTACAGATGGTAAGAACTACAAGATTCTCCCTGAAGCAAAGGACTACAAGCGTATCGGTGAAGGTGATACAGGTCTTAACACTGGTGGTATGGGAAGTGTTTCTCCAGTTCCATTTGCTGATGCTGAATGGATGAAGAAGGTGGAGGATCGCATCGTGAAACCAACCATCGAAGGTCTTGCAAAAGAAGGCATCGAGTATAAGGGCTTCATCTTCCTCGGACTCATCAAGGTGGATCGCGACTATGCTTATGCAAAGGCTGGTGACCCTGTTGTAATTGAATATAATGTACGTATGGGCGACCCTGAGACTGAAAGCGTTATGCTTCGTATCAAGAGCGATTTGGTTGAACTTTTCGAAGGCGTGGCAGAAGGCAATCTCAACGAGAAAACTCTCGAGTTCGACCCACGCAATGTGGTTTGCGTTATGATGGTTTCTGGTGGCTATCCACAGGCTTACGACAAGGGTTACGAGATTACAGGTATCGAGGATGTTGAGGGTTCTGTTGTGTTCCATGCAGGAACTGCGTTCAAGGATGGTAAGGT
Organism: Prevotellaceae bacterium UBA1716; assembly: GCA_002317225.1. Taxonomy (GTDB): domain Bacteria; phylum Bacteroidota; class Bacteroidia; order Bacteroidales; family Bacteroidaceae; genus Minthosoma. The sequence continues at coordinate 776 of DCIW01000247.1, forward strand.
TGTGACTGCCGGTGGTCGTGTTATTGCTGTCAGCTCTTATGGAAACAGCAAGGACGAGGCTCTCACCAAATCATTTACTGAAGCAGCAAAGATTCAGTTCGACAAGAAGTATTTCCGTAGAGATATCGGTAAGGACCTCTAATCTTAATACGTTACAAAAAAAGAAAAAAAACTAAATTTTTGTTTTTATCCTACATCCTACACCTTTCAAGTCCCTCGATGCGATCTTGGCAAAATAAGGCTAAACGCATTGATACATAAGGTAGTTACAGGTCTTGCCACACTTTGGCAAAGCTTTGCCACTATAATGGCAAACGTTTGCCACAGTGTGGCAAAACTGTTTATGTACTTATGCGGAAACCTTTGGTTAGGGCAATGGTGTAGGTCGAAAAAGGCCTTATAACCTGTTTTCCCCTACAAAAAGGTGTAGGATGTAGGATAAAAACAAAAATTTCGAGTTTTTTTACAACAAAACGAAAGGCACTTGCCTTATTTTGCCATTATCTGACAAACTCTATCTTGGAAAGCCCTACCTGTTGCTGCCTTGATGAGTCCGTTGTTCATGATAGAGAAAGCGAGAATATGCCCATTTGATGCAAAAGCATATCCTGCAAGACAACTAACACCCGATACGGTTCCGGTCTTTGCGTAAATATTTCGGTAGGCAAGACCATCTTTCATTCTATTTCTGAGAGTGCCGTCAACTCCCGCTATAGGGAGGGAGTTGAACAATGGTTCATAGATACTTGCGTCTTTATAAGCGTAACGAAGAAGTGCAACTTCGGCTGATGGACTGATATAGTTGTATAGTGAAACGCCCGAACCATCTGATACATCAACGTATGATGTGTTTGCACCCGCTTTGTTAATGATGTAGTTTGCTTCGCGTGCTCCATCTTTCCATGTTGCCCAATAATCCTTGCTGATGCGTGCAAGATGGAAGAACATAGACTCTGCGTAAAGATTGTCGGAAGTCTTCATCATGTGAGGAAGAAGTTGGGCGATAGTACGGGTCTTTGTGTAGAAATGATGTGCAGACTGTGTGCTGCCTAATGTCTTGAGACTGCATGCAATGGTATCACAATTTATGTCAGCCAATTCTTTCCCAAGTGTTTCAAGGAAATAGACTGCAGGATGGAAAGTTGGTGATGTGGAATATTTTCCATCGAAAGGTGCTATCTGTCCTCTTTCGAGCATGAGTGGACAGAGATAAGGCATATTTGTGCAAGGAACATCATCCCAACACCATCCATTGCCATAAAGAAGAGAATCCTTCATCGAAATGTCAGCATAGAGGTTGCCTTCAATGCCTTTGATGCTTAAGGAACGAATGCTTTGGGCAAGTTCTTGAAGGTCGGAAAAACTATACTCTGGGTCGAAATCACCCACTATGTATATGTCGCCCTTGAGGATGCTGTCGGAGGTAATATTGCCTGTGTAATAGGCTCTTGTGTGATACTCATAGTCGGCACCCAACAAAGATAGGGCAGAAACGGCAGTAACGACCTTTTGTGTTGAGGCTGGTCGCATGACCTTCTGTTGGTTATACTCGAAGAGAAGAGAATCGGAGGTGAGGTCGTAGATGCAAAAGCCTGTGTTGTAGTAGTTGCTATCAGCCTCTTGCGAGATAGAAAGCAAGGATTGCTTGAGACGTGTGTCCCAAGACAATTCGAGTTCGGTAGCAGATATGGAATCATCTGTTTCTTGTGCATTAGTGTGAGTTAATGCTGCGAACCACAGAACCTGTAGAAATACTATGATCGATACTTTTCGATGCATTTGATGAAATCTTCTTCGTTTTTTGGTGGAATAAGGAAATATTCTTTACCATCGTTCATCACGATGATAAGCGTGCCTCCTCTACGAATCTTGTCGATTTGCTTGATGTCAGATAGTTGGATATGTTTGTCTGAAACGAATCTCCCTTTCTTGATCTCCATGTAACCTTCGGTGTATACAACATAGAAGGTGCCTATCATACGGGAAATTATTGTGATCATGAAATAGAAGAGTGCCGCAATCAGAATTCCCATTGCAGGGCGTGGCATAGGTATCCAATATAAACATACGACTACTGACAGAAGGACTGCCAGTAGTACGTATTGTTTGAGAGTTGTTTTTGCTTGAAATGTTCGTTTCATTATCTAAGCAAATATGAGTTTACTTGTTTTCAACAGGGCTTGTCATACCAACCACGAGTCTATTGCCGCTCTTGAAAATCTTCTTAGCACACTCCTTGAGGTCGTCAACTGTGATGCTATTAACCATATCGTTGTAACCATCCACGAAGTTGCGCTTGTCGCGAGTGATATTGATAATCTGACTCATCCAGTAGCCGTTAGTCTTTATCTTCTCATCGTGTGAGCGGAGGAGATATTCCTTAATCTTCTGGAGTTGCTCTTCCTTAGGACCATTTGCGCAAACATCTTCGATGCCTTGATATACCACTTCAGTCATGCGAGCACGCTTGTCTGGAGATGTAGGCAACTGAATCTGAACGATTGCTATAGGTTCTGGATAATCCTGGAGATTTGCGTTGACAGGCACACCGTAAGCACCACCTTCATCTTCACGAACTGACTCTGTATAGAGCATGTCCATAGCCTGTTCGAGCATGTTGACCATAAGGGCGTTCTTGAGGTTCATCTCCATTGGAGCCTTATACAAGAATACTGTGATAGCATTTGGAGTCTCAAGCACCTTCTCAAATACATTTTCCTGAACACCATCAGAAATCTTGAGGTCAATCTGCTTGTACTTCTCACTACCCTTAACTGTTGGGAGTGGAGCGATGTACTTAGCAAGAAGTTGAGAGAGTGTATCAACATCGAGGTCACCTACGAAGTAGAATGTGAAGTCGTCAGCATCAGCAAAGCGCTGCTTGTAGATTTCGAGAGCACGATCGTAGTTGATAGACTTCTCGAATTCGGCAGAAGTCTGACGCTTTGCACGGATATTGTTGTCATAAACCACCTTAATGATTGTATCGCGAAGAGCAGTCATTGGGTCAAGTTCCTGCTGGTCGAGAGCCACCTTAGTACGCTGTATGTAAGAGTCGAATGCCTCCTGATCCATACGAGGAGCAGTGAAACGGAGGTAAGTGAGCTGAAGCATAGTCTCGAGATCCTTCTTGACACAAGAACCACCAATGCCTTCAGAGCGTGAATCGATTGAAGCACCAGCATTTGCCTGAATACCTGCAAGCTTCTTTGTAAGGTCGGTTGCGCTGAATTCGCCAAGACCACCAAGCTGAGTGATACCTGCAGCTTCGCCAGCAAGTACTGCCTCACTATTGTCATAGAGCGAACTACCACCCCAACTTGTAGCAGTCATTGAGATTTGGTTTGGAGAGTAGTCTGTATGTTTAGCGTAAACCTTTACACCATTCGAGAGAGTGATAAGCTTGAATCCGTATTCTGCATCCTTGATGCTCTTCACCTTACCTGGCTTTGGAAGGTTCTTGAGGATTGGTTCTGTGCTTACATTTTCTACATAAGGTTTGATGTTTTCTGCTTCAACCTCCTTAAGAATCTGAAGAACCGACTCCTTTGTTGGGTAATTCATGCCTTCCTTTTCTGGACAGAAGAATGCAACTACGAGGTTAGAGTCTGGCATCTGAGCATAAATCTGATTGACCATATCAACTGTGATATTTGGAGCCAACTGATTTGCTATCTTATAGATGTATTCAATACCTGCAGCCTGCTCGTTATCAAGGAAGTGCTTTACATATTGATTTACGTAAGATGTGTTAGTAGTCTTATCACGATGCTTGTAGGCACTTTCAATCTGAGAGAGGTATTCAGCCTTGAAACGCTCGTACTCGCTTGCAGTAAAACCATACTTCTTCACACGAAGGATTTCGCGATAGAGAGCCTTGAGTGCAGGAGCATAGGCATCTTCCTTGTAAGCCATGCTACCCTGGAATGCAGCCTTTGTCTTAGAGATAATGTACTGTCCGTAACCGAAGTCAGCACCGAGGAATGGAGCATTTGGCTTCTGGAGGATTTCGCTGATACGGTCAGAGAACATGCTTTCGCCTGCGTTGATAGCATAGTTAGTGAGAGTGTAAGCGAGGCTCTGCTTCTGATCTTCAGGGAATGGTTCGTCCTTCCACATAATCATACAAACAGACTGATCCTGCTCCTTATCTGTAAGAACAGATACGATAGGTTCCTTGTTGTCAGGTACTGGATAGTATTCGCGCTTTGCAGCATCAGCAGGAGCTGGCTTGATATCAGCGAACATAGTCTGAATCTTCTGCTCGATCTCGTCCACATTGATATCACCAACGATTACGAGAGCCTGAAGGTCAGGACGATACCACTTCTTGTAGTAGTCGCGGATAGCCTTGTGAGGGAAGTTCATCACAACATCCATAGTACCGATAGGAAGGCGGTAAGCATACTTACTTCCTTCGTAGAGGATAGGGAATCCCTTCTCGTACATACGCATCATGGCAGAAGAACGCATACGCCACTCTTCGTTGATGACACCACGTTCCTTATCGATTTCCTTACCATCGAGGGTGAGATCGTGACTCCAGTCGTGAAGGATGAGGAGACATGAGTCGATTGCGCCTGCAGTCTCTACATTCACATTATTAATATTATATACTGTCTCATCAACACTTGTGTACGCATTGAGGTTCTCACCAAACTTCACACCGATACGCTCAAGATACTGCTTGAGGTTATCGCCTGGGAAGTGAGTAGTACCATTGAAACACATGTGCTCAAGGAAGTGGGCAAGACCACGCTGATCATCATCCTCCTGCATAGAACCAACCTTCTGAGCGATGTAGAAGTCCACACGCTTCTCTGGCCATTCGTTGTGGCGAATGTAATATGTGAGTCCATTAGGAAGTGTACCCTTCTTGACGTTAGGGTCGAGTGGTACGTTAGGCATCTGCTGAGCCATTGCACCCATCACTGCTGTCATAAGGAAGCAGCAGAGAATCAAAAGTTTTTTCATATCAAATCTTTTTGTTAGTTGTATTACATCATTATAATAGACGTAATCAACTATCGATTTACTACAATTGTTATGTTATTTAATGTTAAAAGACTTATTCGCTTACTTGTCAAGAGCATGTTTTGCATAGTCAACAGTATAGTGAAGACCACGACTTTCCTTACGTTCAAGTGCTTGACGAGTGATGAGATAACCAACATTAATCATGTTACGAAGTTCGCAGATGTCCTTTGTTGGCTTCACGCGTTTAAAGAGGTGTTCTGTTTCTTCATAAAGAAGGTCAAGGCGTTCCCAAGCACGGTGCAAACGAAGGTCAGAGCGAACGATACCTACATAAGTTGACATGATTTGGTTCACTTCCTTAGCATCCTGAGCAATAAGCACCTTCTCTTCATTAGACATTGTGCCTTCATCATTCCATTCAGGAACTTTCTCGTTGAATTCGTAGTTGTCAATCACTTCGAGAGAATGCTTTGCGGCAGCATCAGCATATACCACAGCCTCGATGAGTGAGTTAGAAGCAAGACGATTGCCACCATGAAGTCCTGTGCAAGAACATTCACCAACTGCATAAAGACGGCGGATGCTCGACTGTGCATCGAGATTAACCTTGATACCACCACACATATAGTGGGCACAAGGAACCACAGGGATGTACTCCTTAGTAATATCAATACCAATGCTGAGACACTTTGCATAGATATTTGGGAAGTGGTGCTTAGTCTCCTCAGGATCCTTGTGAGTGACATCAAGACAAACGTGGTCAATACCGTGAATCTTCATCTCATTATCAATAGCACGAGCCACAATATCACGTGGAGCGAGAGAAAGTCGCTCGTCATACTTCTGCATGAATTCTTCACCTGTAGGCAAACGGAGGATGCCTCCATAACCACGCATTGCTTCAGTTATGAGATATGCTGGATGACGTTCAGCAGGATTATAGAGGGCGGTCGGGTGGAACTGAACGAACTCCATGTCCTGCACCTTTCCCTTTGCACGATAAACCATAGCGATACCATCACCAGTAGCGATATTAGGATTGGTAGTAGTGGCGTAAACTGCACCAGTACCACCAGTTGCCATAAGTGTCACCTTTGAGAGATAAGTGTCAATCTTGCCTGTCTCAGGATTGAGGACGTATGCTCCATAGCACACGATATCTGGAGTGCGGCGAGTGACACGAATGCCAAGATGATGCTGAGTGATGATTTCAACAGCAAAGTGGTTTTCAAAAATGTCGATGTTTGGATTGTTGCGTATAGCCTCCATCAATCCACGCTGAATTTCTGCACCTGTGTCGTCTGCATGGTGAAGGATGCGGAACTCGCTGTGTCCACCTTCACGATGAAGGTCGAATTCACCATTTTCTTTCTTGTCGAAATTGACACCCCACTCTACGAGGTCTCTAATACCATCAGGACCACCAGTCACCACTTGGCGAACTGCTTCAGGGTCGCTGATGTAGTCTCCGGCAATCATAGTGTCTTCGATGTGCTTTTCGAAGTTGTCGACAAGCAGGTTAGTTACTGAGGCTATACCTCCTTGAGCTTTTGCAGTATTAGCTTCTTCGAGGGTAGTCTTACAGATGATAGCGATTTTTCCTTTATTAGCCTTCGCAACCTTGAGGGCGTAACTCATACCGGCTACACCTGAACCGATAATGAGAAAATCATATTTATGAGTCATTGCGATAAAATTAACAATTTGATTGCAAAGTTATCAAAATTACTCGTCATAAAACAATTTATAGTGATTAAAATGTGTTTTTTAAGCATATTTAGTTTAAAAGTATTTGTTTTGAAACAAAAAAAGCACTACCTTTGCACCCGAATTAAGAAATTGAGGGTTCCAACATCTGTTGTTGGGATTCTTTTTCTTTTTGCTATTATAGACAACAATCTAAGAATATGGAAGCCTTTCTGACAAGACAGATTCCTAAAAACCTAAGATTTATTTAACCATTTTTAATTAGAAAAAAGACTATGGCATATATGTCACAGGAGGGTTACGATAAGCTTCGTGCCCAGATCAAACAGCTTGAAGAGGTAGAGCGTCCAAATGTAATCCAGCAGATTGCTGAAGCTCGTGAAAAGGGTGACCTCTCAGAGAATGCAGAATATGATGCAGCTAAGGAAGCTCAAGGTAAACTTGAAACTAAGATAGCAGAACTTAAGGCTCAGCTTGCTGATGCTAAGATTCTTGACCCATCAAAGATTACAAACAAGGGCGAAGTGCAGATTCTTTCTACTGTAGAACTTCGCAACGCAAAGACTGGTGCTAAGCTCGTTTACACTATCGTAAGTGAAGGTGAGGCAAATCTTCGCGAGAACAAGATTTCTATCAAGACTCCAATTGCTCAGGGTCTCCTTGGCAAGAAGGTTGGTGAAGTGGTAGACATCCAGGTTCCACGTGGTACTATCCAACTCGAAGTAGTAAGCATTTCTTTTTAATGAATTAGCAAAATGGATATCTTTTCAAAGATTGCAGCCGGAGAAATTCCAAGCTACAAGTGTGCAGAGAACGAAGAGTTCTATGCTTTTCTTGATATCAATCCACTCGTGAAGGGACACACTCTTGTCATTCCTCGTCGCGAAGTAGACTACATCTTCGATATGGAAGATGATGAAATAGGACGTTATCAGCAGTTTGCAAAGAAGGTGGCAGTTGCTATCAAGACTGCTTTCCCTTGTGTAAAGGTTGCTGAAGTGGTTCTTGGTCTCGAGGTTCCTCATGCTCACATCCACCTCATCCCAATGCAGAGTGAGGCAGATGTGGACTTCAAGCGCGAGAAGCTCTCTCTTCCTGCTGAGGAGATGAAGCAGATTGCTGACAAGATTTACGCTGAGTTCGTTAAGTAATGACATACTCAGATCCGGATTTCGGAACAATAACGGTGACCGTCAATCCACGTGCACGCAGAATCATTATGCGAGCCGAGGTTGACGGTCTTCGTGTTACTGCACCTCGCTATGCTACTCTTTCTGATGTGAAAAATGCGATTGACAAGTATCGCGAACCGTTGAAACTGAATCAAGAGAAAGCGAAACTGCATCCACATCATACGGACGAGGAGATTGCTAAATTAAGGATTATGGCAAAGTTGCAACTACCTCGTCGAGTGGCAGAACTGGCTCATTTGCATGGTTTCAAGTATCAAGGAGTTAAGATTCAGTCGTCTCGTACTCGTTGGGGAAGTTGTTCGGCTCGAAATTCTATCAATCTCTCGCTCTTTCTTATGCAGTTGCCCGAGCATCTTATCGATTATGTCATTCTGCACGAATTATGTCATACGGTTCATCATGACCATTCAAATTCGTTTTGGGCTTTGATGATGAAGGTGACTGATGGTAAGGCAATGGAATGGAATAATGAATTAAAACAATATCATACAGACTAAAATATGTTCACACAACAAGAATGTGATAAGCTCAATGCCCAACTCAAAGGCACAATGATTGAGGCTCTTGGTATTCGTTTCTTACCAAGTGATGATGATGTTGCTATGGCTGAAATGCCTATTTGTGCAGCAACAAAGCAGTATTTCGGTATTCTTCATGGTGGTGCTTCGCTTGCTCTTGCAGAGACTCTTGCTGGAGCAGGGTCGCTTCATCTCATCAACTATGATATGACTGCCAAGATTTGTGGTCTTCAGGTCACAGGCAACCATATCCACATGTCTGCCACAGAGGGCAAGGTTATAGGTAAAGCCACAGGAATCCATATAGGTCGTTCAACCCACATCTGGAATGTTGATATCTTCGGAGAGGATGGCAAACTCATCTCGACAGAGAGGGTGACGAATATGATAGTAAGATAAACATAAAGAAATCACACTGATAGCATCCAAACTATTAGTGTGATTTCCTTTTATATAGGTGTTAACCTTGAATACTTTGAAAAGATTTACTTAACCAAGAACTTCTTTCCGTTACGGATGTAAATAGTGTTCTTCTTGAGAGTAGTAACCTTGCGACCAAAGATGTCGTAGGTTGGAGCATCGGAAGAGTTGAGTTGGTCGTTGTTCTGACCGAGAGAGATGATAGAAGTCTCTCCGCTATCTTCGTGACGGACAAGTTTCACATTTCCGAGAAGACACTCGTTGAGGTCGGAAGATGCTTTAGAGATAGTCCACTTCAAGAGATAGTTGTCGGCTTCAGTTATTTCGAAGTCAAGCGTTTTGTCTGTAGTTTGTGTGATACGAACAGACGAACCATTGCTTGAAACATAGTACTTTGGAGTAGAAGAAAGCATCTTGATATTCTTGTTCTTTGTAGTCTGCACATAACATACTACAGTAGGATTCTTCTTCCAACCGACAGTTGAGTACGTCAATGTGTAATTGCCTGGTTCGAGATAAAGGCGGCTGTTAGTTTCCTCACCATAACTTACATAACCCGAAGCGGAAGTTCCTGTACGGAAATAGAAAGCATACTGAATTTCGCCTTCAGGAGAGAATCCCATGATGCGAGGGCCGAGTGAGTAATTGCCTGCAGTACGAGTACCGTCCTCATACTTTGCTCTCCATCCTTGTGGAATGCATGAAGCACCATAAAGAGTGAAGTTGTCTTCAAAGAGACTTTCTGCAGTCTCATCAATTTCAGGAATATCGGTACGTGGAGACTTCTTCACGAAGATATAAGTATTTACACTATATGCTTCGAGATTTACAATTGGCTGATAAGTCTCACTTTCCAATGTGATGGCAGTCTTCTTTGCGTTAGTTGTCTCAGTTGTAACGATTGATGTGCCTTCCATTGTGTTGAAAGGAAGGGTGAGAGTGGTTTTGTATGTGTTTGCCGAAGGATTAAGAACCATCACCACAACACTATCTCCTGTAGT
>DCIW01000228.1:0-4152 GCA_002317225.1 Prevotellaceae bacterium UBA1716
TGGGCGAAGGCACTCGTCATCTTGGTCAACTCAAGGCAGGTGACAAACTCAACCTTGTGTTCCCTCTTGGCAATGGTTTCTCGCCTGTGCAGAAAGCTGACGAAAAGGTGCTTCTCGTTGGTGGTGGAGTGGGTGTTGCTCCACTTCTTCAGTACGGACGCTATCTCAAGGAGAATGGTGCGCAACCAATTTTCCTCCTCGGTGCACGCTCTGCAAAAGACCTTCTCGAACTTGATCTCTTCCGCGAGATTGCTGATGTTTACATCACTACCGAAGATGCAAGTGAAGGCGAGAAAGGCTTTGTTACTCAGCACTCTATACTTCAGAATATGACGTTCGACCGCATCTCTGTTTGTGGCCCTAAACCAATGATGGTGAGTGTTGCCCGTTATGCTAAGCAAACTTCAACTCCTTGCGAGGTGAGTCTTGAAAATATGATGGCTTGTGGACTTGGTGCATGTCTCTGTTGTGTCGAAAAGACAGTGAAGGGAAATGTGTGTGTCTGCAAGGAAGGTCCAGTATTTAATATCGATCAATTGACATGGCAGATTTAAGAGTAAATATAGGTGGACTGGAGATGAAGAATCCGGTCATGACAGCATCGGGAACTTTCGGTTACGGTCTCGAATATGCTGATTTCGTAAATCTTGAAGATATAGGTGGCATCATAGTTAAGGGAACTACCCTCAATCCTCGTGAGGGAAATGATTATCCTCGCATGGTTGAGACTCCTTCGGGAATGCTGAATTGTGTAGGCCTTCAGAACAAAGGAGTAGACTATTTCTGCAAGAATATCTATCCTCAGATTAAGGACATCAACACAAATATGATAGTAAATGTGAGTGGTTCTTGTCCTGAAGATTATGCAGAATGTGCTGCTCGCATCAACGAACTTGACAATATTCCTGCCATCGAACTAAATATCTCTTGTCCTAATGTGCGTCAAGGTGGTATGGCATTTGGTGTTACGACCGAAGGTGCAAGTCAGGTTGTGAAGGCAGTTCGCGAAGCATACAAGAAGCCTCTTATCGTGAAACTCTCACCTAACGTGACAAGCATCACCGACATCGCTCTTGCCGTTCAGGATGCGGGTGCTGATGCTGTCAGTCTCATTAACACTTTGATGGGTATGGTCATCGACATTGAGAAGCGTAAACCTATCCTCTCTATCGCCACAGGCGGGATGTCGGGCCCTGCGGTTCGTCCTGTTGCTGTACGTTGTGTATGGCAAGTAGCAAAGGCGGTGAACATTCCTGTCGTTGGTCTTGGTGGTATTATGAACGCTCACGATGCAATCGAATTCCTCCTTGCCGGAGCATCAGCCATCGAGATTGGAACCGCCAACTTTATCGACCCTGCAATAACTGTCAAGGTGGCCCAAGGCATCAACGAATGGCTCGACAACCACGGCTGCAAGTCGGTTATGGAAATAGTAGGACAACTTAATTGCTAAGATGATTTAGCTTTCCTAACATATCATGAAAGCTTTCACGATAGGCCGTGAAAGCTTTCATTGCTATATGTGAAAATGCTTTTACTAATAATGTGTAGCAATAGATACTATAGTGTGTAGCTGCTCTTACTATTAGTGTGTGGCAGCTTATACTATAGTGTGTAGTTGCTTATACTATAGTGTGTAGCAGCTTATACTATAGTGTGTAGCTGCATTAACTAATAGGTGAAAGTTGTTCTTTCTCCTATTTGAAAATGCTCTTAAGCACTTCTTCCGAGACCTTCTTAGTTACTGCAGTAGTAGCACTCTTAGCTGCTTTTCCCGCCATGTCCTTACCTTTCTCCGAAGCTGTCTTCTTCTTTCCAGTTCCAGTGATTTTCTTACTTACTTCGCTACCAACGCTACGAGCAAGACTACCGATAACAGCAGTTACGAGAGTTCCGAAGATAGTGCGCTTCCAACCAGAAGACTTCTTTGCAGCTTCCTTCTCAGCCTTAGCGGCTTCTTTGGCAGCTTCCTTTTCAGCCTTCTCTGCTTCCTTCTGAGCCTTTTCAGCCTCTTTCTGTTCAGCAGCACGCTGCTTCTCCTCTTCTTCTGCCTGCTTTTCGGCAGCAGCCTTTTGAGCTTCTTCCTCGTTCTTGGCAACAATCACTTCGTATGCAGATTCACGATCGAAGAAGTTTGCATATTCCTTGATATTTGCAGGTGCAGCATCTTGTATGTCAAGACGTTGACCGGCTGTGATTGCACCAATCTGCGAGAGTGGGAAAAGCATCTTTGCACGCTGTACGATTGAAGGGGCACCCTTCTCGTCAAGCACACTTACGAGAGCCTCACCAGTAGCGAGTTCCTTGATAGCCTCTTCTGTGTCGAATGCTGGGTTTGCGCGGAAAGTCTCTGCAGCAGCACGAACAGCCTTCTGATCCTTTGGAGTGTAAGCACGAAGAGCATGCTGAACACGATTTCCCAACTGACCAAGAATGTCATCAGGAATATCTGTTGGAGACTGAGTGATGAAATAGATACCCACACCCTTTGAACGGATGAGGCGGATAACCTGCTCGAGTTTGTCGGTAAGAGCCTTGCTTGTTCCGTCGAACAACATGTGTGCCTCGTCGAAGAAGAAGATGAGTTTTGGAAGATCCAAATCGCCCACTTCTGGAAGAGTAGCGTAAAGCTCAGTCATCATCCAAAGGAGGAAAGTAGAATAGAGTTTTGGATGGAGCATGAGTTTGTCTGCTGCAAGCACACTCATTACACCCTTGCCGTCCTGCTGAGCAATGAGGTCCATCACGTTGAATGCTGGTTCGCCAAAGAACTTGTCACCACCTTCGCTCTCAATCTGAAGCACAGCACGCTGGATTGCACCGATTGAAGCAGAAGTGATATTACCATATTGAGTGGTGAACATGCTTGCGTTCTTTCCCACAAAATCAAGCATCACGCGAAGGTCCTTCATGTCGATAAGAAGGAGTTGCTTGTCGTCTGCAATACGGAATACGATATTGAGCACACCTGCCTGAGTCTCATTGAGTTCCATAAGACGAGCGAGGAGCTGAGGACCCATTGCAGAGATTGTGGTGCGGAGAGGGTAACCTTGTTCGCCATATACGTCGAAGAAACGTACAGGACAAGACTGATACTGAGGATTCTCAATGCCGAATTCAGCACAGCGCTTCTCGATGAAGCCAGAAGTCTTACCTACTTGTGAAATACCAGAGAGGTCGCCTTTCATGTCGGCCATAAAGCAAGGAACGCCTGCCTGTGAGAATGTTTCGGCCATCACTTGGAGCGAAACAGTCTTACCAGTACCAGTAGCACCTGCAATAAGTCCGTGGCGGTTACACATTTTGCCTATGAGGTTGATAGGTCCTTCAGAGCAATGTGCGATGTAGAGATTGTTGTCTAAATACATATGTTTTTATGGTTTTAAATTAGATTTTAACCAAAAAAGTCCTAAACGAACCCTTAGGGTTTGTTCAGGACTAAATCTGTTTCAAGAGTTCTTTAGGATTACTGCTCAGCAGCAACAGGTTCGATAGAAACTGTGCTACGATTATTGCGACCCTTCTTGAATGTTACGATACCGTCTGCGAGAGCGTAAAGAGTGTCGTCCTTACCGATACCTACATTCTTACCTGGGTAGTGAACTGTACCACGCTGACGAACGAGGATGTTACCTGCCTTAGCGAATTGACCTCCGAAGAGCTTGAGACCGAGTCGTTTTGAATGAGACTCGCGGCCGTTCTTAGAACTACCAACACCTTTTTTATGTGCCATGTTGTTTTCTTACGTTTTAAATGTTAATTTTTGAAGTTAATTGATTGTGCGGGAAACCGTGGGATATGAGAATCGTTGATTTCCCCGGAGATGAATTAAGCGATAACCTGCTTAACGAGGATCTCAGTGAATTGTTCACGATGACCGTTGAGCTTGCGGTAACCCTTACGACGGCGCTTGTGGAATACAAGAACCTTGTCACCCTTTACGAGTGGGCTTACTACTTCTGCTACAACCTTTGCGCCTTCTACTGAAGGAGTACCTACTGTGATAGCGCCATCGTTGTCAACCAACAATACCTTCTCAAATTCAACAGTTGCGTTTGCTTCAACATCCTTGATGTGGTGAACGAAGAGTTTCTTGCCCTCTTCTACCTTGAACTGCTGACCCTGAATTTCTGCAATTACGTACATATTTAA
>DCIW01000228.1:4264-4427 GCA_002317225.1 Prevotellaceae bacterium UBA1716
TAGGAATTAGGAATTAGGAATTGGGAATTATTTTGCTTAAAACGTGAATTTTCTTCAAAAAATCACTATTTTTTATTAATAAGGTGGATTATGTCGCCCTTTTTCCTTACCTTTGCACACTGTAATAACAGATAATTTGATTAATGGCTAATAAAAAAACAAA
>DCIW01000204.1:0-9918 GCA_002317225.1 Prevotellaceae bacterium UBA1716
GCTTCGAGGGCTGAACGTACTTCTTCGCGAGTAGGCATTTTCTGCTTTGGAACGAAGTCTTTGTTGAGTCCACATTCGCAATAAATGCAGTCGAACGAGCAGCATTTTCCATCGGCAGGAAGGAGATTGATGCCGAGTGAAACGCCGAGGCGGCGGGAATGGATAGGACCGAATATTGGGGAAGGATAGATGAGGGTCATTGTTTAATTAGGAATTAGGAGTTAGGAGGTAGGAATTAGGAGGTAGGAGGTAAGTGAAGAGTGAAGAGTGAAGAATTTCCTACCGGACGAGTAAGTCCTTTGGTCGTGATTAGAACGAAGAATGCCATGCGCAGCGATAACTACAGCGGCAGCAAATTCTTCACTCTTCACTCTTCACTCTTCACTTTTTTATAAACTTATCATAAATCCAAGCTGTCAAATAATAAAATGAACATGCGAAGAATAATCCTCCAATAGTATCTACAAGATAATGTGCCTGAATATAAACTGTTGCAAGACAAAGCAGTACAGCGAGTGGCATCATCAACCAGAAAAGCCATGGGTTGCGTGCTTTCCAAGCAAGAATCATAGTTATGATGGTCATGCCACAATGGCTGCTTGGGAAGGCTGCAGCAGGAAGTTCACCAAACTCCTGAGTGTCGTGAACGAGTTGGGAGAAGATGCCTTTCACCTCTTGATGGAGCATCTCGTGGTTGGTTTGGAAGTAGTTGCCGAGGTCGGGATAATTGCCCGAATTTGCTGCTTCAAGTCCAATCGCCTTGAAGTAATAGTATGGTCCTGCAACAGGCAGAAACTCATATATTACATAAAAAAGGAAGAAAGATGTGAGGAAGATAAACTCAGCTCTTTCTGCTTCTTTTGGTCGACAGAGTGCATAGAAGAAGATGGTCACCAGCATCATGTAATAGTAGCTGTAATAGCCACAGTTGAATGCCTCCGACCAGAATGCACTTGTCACACATTTGGAGAATTCGATGGATGGCTGACAACCGAAGAGTTTCCAGTCGAGTGCTGCAAAGATATGATCCTTGTAAGGGAACTGACTCGTGAAATAATACACTTCCTGATACCAGAACACAAGTCCGAGCATCACCACTACTGTGCTGAATAACAATGTAAAACGACAAGGATATACCTTACGGAGAGCATATAGCAAACCAATCGCAATGAGTACTCCGATGCGAGTTGCTACGAGTGTGCTGAACCCTTCCATCGAAGGACCGTGATAGCACAGCAGGAGAGATGTGAAGATGATATATACGAACGTGATGAGTTCGACAATCGTGAATCCTTTTACCGTTAAATCTTTCTTGAAATAATCTTTTATAGCCATTTGTTTTCTTTGTACCATTTGACCGACTCTTTCACTCCCCGCTCGAGGTCCCATTGGGGTTCGTAGCCCAAATCTTCCTTGATAGGAGTGATGTCGCATTGCCAATCTCGTTGGCTGAGAATGTTATATTTGTCTTTATTAAGGGTTGATATTTTTCCTGTGAGTCGCGACCACAGATCGCCTATATTGCATACTGCCTTGAGGATAAAAAGAGGAGCAGTGATATGTAGCACAAATCGTTTGTCTAACTCCTTTTGTATCAAGTCGGAAAATGCACGGCTGCTATATGAGTTGCCATCTGATACAGCATAAGTCTTGCCGTATGATTTCTCATTGCCAATAGCAGAAAGTATGGCGTTCACAAGGTCTTGAACATATACGAAGGTAATGATCTGAGGTTTGAATCCTACTGCGAAATCGTAATGATGCTTGATGGATTTCATCATCATCAGGTAGTCCTTTTCGCGTGGGCCATAGACACCAGTGGGGCGGAAGATGGTTAGGCCCCCCGACCCCCGAAGGGGGAGGGCATGCGCAGAGTTTTCGGAAGGGAGGAGAGCAAGCGTAGAGTTTTCGTTGGGGAGGAGGGTGTGTGGAGAGTTTTCGAGAGATGCAAATTTATCTTTTAGATAGTTTTCGCTCATCAGTTTGCTTTCTCCGTAGGCAGTGTTGGGTTGTGGATTGCTTTCATCGAGAGAGGGACCGAGAACGCTGAGACTGCTGAGGTAGAGAAACTGCTGTGGGAGCATGTCGAGCTGCTCAAGAGTTTCGACAAGGTTCTTTGTACACTCAAAGTTGTTTGCTATGAAATCCTCTTTGTTCAGGCATTTGGTTGCTCCTCCCGCATGGATGATGACATCCCATTTGCCTTGCTTCTGCTTGAAAGAGTTGAGTTGTTGGTACAGAGTATCCGTATTCGTCATGTCGAGAGTGACGAAGTTGAGCCATTCGCTCTGCAGCCATTTTCTGCTGCTCCTTGAGCGTATTCCGGCCCACACACGGAATCGGCGATGGAGGGATTCGTCGCAAAGGAAACTACCTATAAAACCGCTCGCACCTGTTATCAAAACTTTCATAATTGCAGAATTTGGGTGCAAAGTTAGTTATTTTATCCCGTTTTTCAACAATTTAACGTATTTGTAATATGTTATTTCCGAAAAATAAAGTAATTTAGTGGCAAATTTAAATAGTGCATAGCCAATTTTATCGTTGGCTATAGCAAAAGTGCATTAAACTTAAATTACTATGGCAAAATCAAAAAAGGCTGGTATTACTAAAGCTAATATCAATAAGAAAGACCTCAAGAAGGCTGCTGTCGATTATCTTTCGTCGCATCTTGGAGAAGTGTTCACTCTGAAGAAGTTCTTCGCTGCACTCGGTCTTTCGTCCCACCCACTGCGTATGTTGTGTGTGGATATCCTCAACCAACTTCTCGATGAAAATGTCATCGCACGCAATTCGGATGGCGAATTCTATTTCAACGGACAATTCACCACAGCCGAAGGTACTTTCTGCCGCACAAACGGAGGTCGCAATTTTGTGGACACAGCAGATGGTGTGGGTATTTCGGTGTATGATGAAGATACTATGCACGCTCTGCCTGGTGATAAGGTGAGGGTAAGTCTCTTGGCTAAGAAACGAGGAAGCAACAAGATTCACGGACAGATTACAGAAATCATCAAACGCAACGAAAAGCCTTGGATAGGTACTTTGCAGGTTCAGCACAGCGTGGCATTCCTCATATCGCAGAGCGGCACTCTGCCTCACGACATCCTTATTCCTATAGATAAGATTAAGGACGGAAAGAACGGACAGAAGGCACTTGTACGCATTGTGGACTGGCCAAAGGACTCGCGTAACCCTATCGGTGAGGTGATCGATGTGCTTGGAGATGCGGGCGACAACACTACCGAAATGCATGCAATCCTTGCAGAATATAATCTCCCTTATAAGTACCCTGAACGTGTGGTTAAAGCCGCTGAAGAACTCGAACCAGGTATCACTCCAGCTGAGATTGCAAAGCGTGAGGACTGTCGCGATACACTCACTTTCACTATCGACCCTCGTGATGCGAAGGACTTTGATGATGCATTGTCAATCAAGAAGATGCGTGATGGTGTGTGGGAAATAGGTGTGCATATTGCCGATGTGAGCCATTATGTGAAGGAGGGTTCGATAATCGATCAGGAAGCACAGCAACGTGCCACTTCGGTCTATCTTGTTGACCGCACAATTCCGATGCTCCCTGAGCGACTCTGCAACTATATCTGCTCGCTCCGTCCGAACGAGGAGAAACTCTGCTATTCGGTGCTCTTTGAGATGAATGAAGATGCGGAAATATTGAATTATCGCATTCGCCACACAGTCATCAACAGTAACCGCCGCTTCACTTACGAGGAGGTGCAGGCTGTGCTCGAGGCACATAATGAGGCTACTGAGTGCGAACTTATCCGCGAAGGCAAGATGCAACCTACCGAACCAATCCCTGCACAAGAGGTGACTGCTGATACTGTTCAACCTGAAGCAGAGCAGTTTGCCGATGAACTCATCATCCTCAACCGATTTGCTAAGATATTGAGAGAAAACCGATTCAAGGTTGGTGCAATCAGTTTCGACCGTGAAGAAGTTCGCTTCGAAATTGATGAGAAAGGCAAACCACTCAGCGTTTATTTCAAGCAGGCTAAGGATGCTAACAAACTCATCGAAGAGTTTATGCTTCTTGCTAACCGTACTGTTGCTGAACATGTTGGAAAAGACAAGAAGAAGGGTAAGGCGAAGGTTCTTCCTTATCGTATTCATGATGTGCCAGACCCTAACAAACTCGAGAATCTTGCTGCTGTTGCTGCTCGCTTGGGATATATTCTTCGCACAACGGGTAGTAAGACTGAAGTGGCCGACTCGCTCAACGGATTGCTCGAGGCTGCAAAGGGCAAGCCGGTGGAGAGTCTTGTGGAGAGCGTGAGTCTGCGTGCTATGCAGAAGGCTCGTTATTCGACTATCAATATCGGACACTACGGACTTGCATTCGACTACTACACCCACTTCACAAGTCCTATCCGCCGTTATCCTGACACTATGGTTCACAGATTGTTGACTAAGTATGAGGATGGTGGAGAGAGTGCTTCGCAGACTAAGTACGAAGACCTCTGCGAGCATAGTAGTGCTATGGAGCAACTCGCTGCTGCTGCTGAACGTGCAAGTATCAAGTACAAGCAGGTGGAGTTTATGCAGGATAAGATTGGTGAGGAATTTGATGCTAAGATTAGCGGAGTAACCGAATTCGGCATTTATGCTGAAATCAACGAAAACCGTTGTGAGGGCCTTATCCCTGTACGTCTGCTTGCTGATGAGGCGTTCGATTATGATGACCGCAACTTCTGCCTCGTGGGTCGAAAGACACATCATAAGTTTACACTCGGCGATCAGATTCGCATCAAGGTGGTGAAGGCCGACCTTATGCATAAGCAACTCGATTTTGAGTTTGTGAAGAAGCTTACGGATGAGACTGTGAAGGCTGAACCATTCTATCTCTCGTTCCTCGATACAGACCATAAGCCTGCACGAAAAGGTAAGGATTTGTCGAAGAAAATGAAATCTGCCAAGGGTAAATCAAAGAAAAAGAGATAAATCTGTGTTAAGTTTTGTAACATCTGTCTAAAAGACAGAAAAAAGTTGTATATTTGCGGTTTGTTAGGCGGTACGCCCAGCAGACCGCTTTTATTTTGCGTGGAATCGAAGTCTGCAAGTCAGCATTGTTTTTTCAGCAAGACAAATATACTTAGAATCAAAACAACAATATTAATAATTTCAATTAATCGGATGAAAACCTACAAAATCACAAACAACGTCCTTGGATGGATTGTGTTTGCTATTGCCGCTTTCACGTATTGCTCGACTATAGAGCCAACGGCAAGTTTCTGGGATTGTCCTGAGTTTATTACCACAGCTGCCAAGCTGGAGGTAGGACACCCACCTGGCGCACCTTTCTTTATGCTTTTCGGCAATTTCTTCAGTCATTTCGCTTCTGATCCTACTCAGATTGCCAAGATGATAAACACGATGAATGCTCTGCTCAGTGCGGGCTGTATCCTCTTCCTCTTCTGGAGTGTGACACATCTTGCCAAGGCACTCTTCTGTCAGAATGGAGAAGAACCAGACCTCGGCCAGACTATCGCTTGTATGGGTTCGGGTATTGCAGGTGCTCTCATTTACACTTGGTCGGACACATTCTGGTTCTCAGCAGTTGAAGGTGAAGTTTATGCTTTCTCAAGTTTCTTCACAGCACTCGTGTTCTGGCTTATTCTCAAGTGGGAGGACAATGCCGACAAACCACATTCGGACAAGTGGCTCGTATTCATTGCTTACCTCGTGGGCTTGAGTATCGGTGTCCACCTTCTCAACCTCCTTTGTATCCCTGCAATCGTGCTTGTATATTACTACAAGACTGCTAAGGAAGCTACTGCAAAGGGTTCGCTCATCGTGCTCTGCATCTCTGCTGCACTCGTTGCTGCTGTGCTTTATGGTGTGGTTCCGGGCATCGTGAAGGTA
Organism: Prevotellaceae bacterium UBA1716; assembly: GCA_002317225.1. GTDB lineage: Bacteria > Bacteroidota > Bacteroidia > Bacteroidales > Bacteroidaceae > Minthosoma. The sequence goes on from DCIW01000204.1 coordinate 5,884, forward strand.
GGAGGAGAATTCGAACTCTTCTTTGTGAATGATTTGGGAATGTCCTTCAATTCAGGACTTTACGTATATATTGCTGTCCTTTTGGCTTCGCTCGTATGGACTATGTATGAGACAGTGAAGGACACTAATAAGGTACGTATGAACATCTCGTTCATCCTCTCTACCGCTTTGCTCGGTATTCCATTCTATGGTCATGGATGGATGTCGTTGCTTATCGGAATTGTAGTGATTGCTGCACTTGCTGCAGTGCTTTTCCTTGTTGAGAAGGTAAGTGCCCGCATCCTCAATACTGCTGTTCTCTGTATGACAATGATTGTCATTGGATACAGTTCGTATGCAGTAATTGTGGTTCGTTCTACTGCTAACCCAATGATGGACCAGAACTCGCCTGAGGATATCTTCACCCTCGGCGAATACCTCTCGCGTGAGCAGTATGGCGATCGCCCTCTCTTCTTCGGACAGACTTATGCAAGCCAGCCAAACATCGTTGAGGAAGGTGATGGACTTGTTTACGAAACTAAGAAGGGTGCTCCTGTATATCAGCGTAAGGATAAGGAAACTGCTGAAGAAAAGGATCAGTATCGTGTGGTACGCGATAAGATTTCGCTTGTTTACCCATTCAACCAGAGCATGCTCTTCCCTCGTATCTACAGTGATGATCATCGCAAGGCATACGAAGACTGGCTTGGTGGTGTGACCGGTAAGTCGGTTGCTTACCCTATCCCTGGTGGCGAAACTCGTTATCTCACTATCCCAACTCAGTTTGACAATATCCGTTTCTTCTTATCTTATCAGATGAATTTCATGTATTGGCGCTACTTCATGTGGAACTTCGTGGGTCGTCAGAATGATATTCAGGGTAATGGAGAACTGGAGCATGGCAACTGGATTTCAGGTATTCCAGCATTGGACAATCCTCGTTTGGGCGACCAGAGCAAGCTTCCTTCCGAACTTCGTGAGAACAAGGGACACAACGTGTTCTATTGTCTTCCACTCATCCTCGGTTTGCTCGGTTTCTTCTGGCAGGCATTCCGCGACAAGAAGAGCATCCAGCAGTTCTGGGTGGTATTCTTCCTCTTCTTCATGACAGGTATTGCTATCGTGCTCTACCTCAACCAGACTCCTCAGCAGCCTCGTGAACGTGACTATGCTTATGCTGGTTCGTTCTATGCGTTCTCTATCTGGTGCGGTCTTGGTATTGCTGCTATCGCTGAATGGTTGGGCAAACTCTTGGGTAAGAGCCTCGACAAGCGTCTCGCTACTGTTGCTGCATCTGTAGTTGCACTCGTTCCTGCAGTTGCTGTACCGCTTCAGATGGTAAGTCAGACTTGGGACGACCACGATCGTAGCGACCGTTATGTTTGTCGCGACTTCGGTCTCAACTATCTCGAGACTATTCCGCATGATGGTATCATCTATACAAATGGTGATAACGACACTTTCCCTCTCTGGTATAATGAGGATACAGAGGGCAAACGTACTGATGTGCGTGTATGTAACCTCTCTTATTTGCAGACTGACTGGTACATCGACCAGATGAAGCGTCCTGCATTCGTAGGCGAAGGTCAGTCAAGTCCTCTCCCTATCAGTTGGACTCGTCTGCAGTACACATCGGGTACTAATGAGATGGTTGATGTCAACCCAGAGGTAGGTCCTGAAACTCGAATGAGTGATATCGTTCAGCAGTTCTGCGAACAGGATTCTGAAACTGCAAAGAAACTTTGGGAAGATCCATTTGAACTTAAGAACGCTATCAAGTACTTTGTGCTCAAGGACTATCCTTCAACTATCCCTATTGATTTGCTTGAGAAGGTTAAGTCTCTCCCAACATGTCTCCCAAGCGACTCACTCTATATCACTGTTGATAAGGCTGCTGTGAAGAAGTCGGGCATGATGATTCCAAACGATTCTATCCCTGACAAGATGTATATCAGTCTTAAAGGACAGAACCGCGTAAGCAAGAGCTTTATGATGATGCTTGAGATGCTTGCACAGAGCAACTTCTCTCGTCCTATCTATATGTCGACAACTGTGGGTGCAAGCAACTACGGTAGCCTTTACCACCACTTTATCCAGGAGGGTATCGCTTGGCGTATCAGTCCGTTCGACTTCCCTAAGAACCAGCCTATGCAGACTGTGGTCGATACTGAGAAGATGTATGACAACATGATGAACAAGTATAAGTATGGCAACCTCAAGCAACCTGGTCTCTATATCGATGAGACTACTCAGCGTATGTGCTTCACTCATCGTCGTTGGTTTGCAAATCTTATCTCTAACCTCGTGAAGGAAGGCAAGAAGGACAAGGCTCTCAAGGCTCTTGAGAAGTGTGAGACTGAAATCCCTTCTTACAATGTACGTCACGATCCTGCAAGTGGTTCGCTTGAGATTATCAATGCATTCATCGCTTGTGGCAAACCTGAACGTGCTGCCAAGATCAACGAGGAGATTGAGAAGAATTGCCTTGAGTATATCAACTGGTACCTCTCTCTCTCAAAGAATCGCTTCACAGCTTCGTACTACGACTGCTACCAGAACATCAGTTGTCTTGCAAACATACAGAAGAACTACCAGAAGATTGGTGGCAAGTATGCAAATAAGTACGACGAACTTGATAATACTCTCAACAGCGTTTATGCTATGTTTATGCATAAGTGTGAGGAATCAGGAATTCAGCTCCAGTAATGCTTATAGAACAACCATCGAAATGGCTTCGCTGGCTTTATCCCAGCGCAATTTGGAGAATGGATCCATCTGAGAAGTCGGTTTATCTGACTTTTGATGATGGACCTATTCCCCAATCTACCCCATTTCTGATTGAAACTCTCGAACGCTATGATGTGAAGGCAACCTTCTTTATGGTAGGTGATAATGTGCGTAAATACCCTGAACTCTACGAACTCATCAAGTCGAAAGGGCATCGTCTGGGCAATCACACACACAATCATATAGGTGGTTTGCGACACCCGCATCGCGAATACTTGCAGAATGTGCTTAAGGCAGATGAATATATCCATTCGTGCCTTTTTCGCCCTCCTCACGGATGGATGACACAACCTCAGTATCTCACTTTGCGAAAGAAATACACTATCATCATGTGGGACCTTGTCACTCGTGACTACTCGAAGCTCCTCACTGCTGATGAAGTATTTGAAAACATCAAGCGCTACGCCCGTAATGGAAGTATCATCACTTTCCACGACTCGCTGAAGAGTATTGACAAACTAAAAACTGCCCTTCCCCAAAGCATCGAATGGCTTAAGGAACAGGGTTATGAATTCAAGGTTTTTGATGAATATCAGCAGCGTTCAAGACACCTAAAATGAGCAAACTGCGTTCGGGATTAAAATGAATACTATCAGCATTCAGGACCTATCAAACAAGATAAAAGCCGAGGCACTGCGTCTCGGCTTTTCTGCTTGTGGTATTGCTAAGGCTGAGCCTGTGGATGAGGCTACTGCCCAAGCTTATCGTGAATGGTTGAGCGATGGGAGTAATGCTGAAATGAAATATCTTGAGAATAATCTCGAAAAGCGTCTTGATCCTACTCTCCTTATGCCTGGGGCAAAGAGCATCATTTGCCTTGCGATGAACTACTATCCAGAGCAAAAGCTCTCCGACGACCAATATCAGTTTGCATATTATGCTTACGGATTGGATTATCATGATGTTTTGAAAAGTCGCCTTAATGATTTGTTGCAATTTATCACTCAGATATCTCCAATTACCAATTATAAGGTTTGTGTTGATACAGTTCCGTTTTTAGATCGCTATTGGGCAAGGAAAGCAGGTCTTGGATGGATAGGCAAGAATGGTAATCTTATTATACCTCATTCTGGTTCGTTCTTTTTCATTGGTTCATTAATAGTTGATATAGAACTTGAATATGATTCGCCGATGGAAAATCATTGTGGAACTTGCACCAAATGCATTGATGCATGTCCTACGCACGCGTTACGCGTACCTTATTATATAGATGCAAGAAAATGCCTTTCATATCTTACTATTGAAGCCCCCCACCCCCCCAAGGGGGAG
>DCIW01000204.1:9954-14680 GCA_002317225.1 Prevotellaceae bacterium UBA1716
CTCCCCCTTGGGGGGGTGGGGGGCTCCTATATATCTATGGTTGCGACCGCTGTCAACTTGCTTGTCCTTACAACGAAAAGTTTGCTACTCCTACAACAATAAAGGAATTCACTCCGAAAAGCGAATTCCTAAGTATGCGTCCTTCTGATTGGCAGCAGCTCACCGTGGAGCAATACAGGGCTCTCTTCAAAGGCTCAGCAGTAAAACGTGCCAAATACGAAGGTCTGATGAGAAATATAAAAGATGTGTCAAAGTGAAACCCTTCTAAAACCAAATGGTTTGTAAACCAAAAGTGTTTTAGAAGGGTTTATTTTTTTTATTCTACATCATCAATCAAAGCAGAGTCGACAATCAAATTCGCATCAGGATTGATGTTGATTGGCACTTGCTTCTTGATGCTCTGGTCGAGAGAAATAAGAGTCTCAGTAGAGTCAACACCTGTGATTCCCTGAATCTTGCGGTTCAAGAGGTCCATAAGTTGTTCGTTGTCGCGAGCATAAAGCTTAACGAGCATAGTATAAGGACCAGTTGTATAGTGACACTCTACAATTTCTGGGATATGGCGAAGTTCTTCGACCACACGAGCGTACATCGAACCTTTCTCAAGGCAGATACCTACATAAGTGCAAGTCTTATAGCCAAGGCTCTTTGGGTTGATATTATAACCCGAACCGATGATTACGTTCATGTCGATAAGACGCTGAACACGCTGATGGATAGCAGCACGCGAAACGCCGCAAACTGCAGCCACGTCCTTGAAAGGAATACGAGCATTATTGGAAATAATTTCCATTATCTGCTTATCAAGTTTGTCTATTTTTTCCATTAGGTTTTATTATTATTATCAATTTGTAAGCAAATGTAGGTATTTATTTTCAATTCTACACAATAAAAAGCAGAAAAAATGCTAATTTGATACAAAAGAGTGTGCAAATGATAAAAAAGGCGGACATATTGCCCGCCTCATGTGTCAATTTGCTATGTAATATTACTTTTTCTTAGCAGTTTTCTTTGTATCTGCCTTTGTGGCAGTTTTTGCTGCTTCAGTTTTTGCTGCTTCCTTTGTCTCAATGTCAAGAAGTTCAACATTGAAGATGAGAGTTGAATAAGGTTTGATGCTGTTGCCCGAACCTCTTTCGCCGTAAGCAAGATTGTAAGGGATGTAGAGTTCCCACTTACTGCCTACAGGCATCAACTGGAGTGCTTCAGTCCAACCCTTGATAACCTGAGTCACACCGAATGTAGCAGGTGAATTGCGCTTGTAAGACGAGTCGAACACTGTACCATCGATGAGTTTTCCTTCGTAGTTAACCTTAACCTTGTCTGTACGCTTTGGCTTCTCACCTGTACCTTCTGTGATAACCTTGTACTGAAGACCTGAAGGGAGAGTTACTACACCTGCCTTAGTCTTGTTTTCTGCAAGGAACTTCTCGCCTTCAGCACGAATAGCACCATAGAGCTTCTCGTTGTTCTCTTCCTGACGCTTCTTCATGATTTCCTGCAACTGAGTACCAGCAGTCTCTGGTGCGATATCGCTCTTGCCGCGAAGAGCATCAACTACTGCATGACCAACGATATTAGGATCTATCTTTTCGTCTGGATCAGCAGCGAAATACTCTTTACCGAAGTTTTCAGTCTTGTTGATGATGTCAACACCGATGTTGCTTCCCGCATTGTAAGCCTTCTTTGCGATGTCTGAGTTGTCAACATTGATATTGTCAAGGATACCCTGGCAGAAATCTTCGATCTTAGTTGAGTCCACTCCGAGTTGACCAATAGCATATTCCTTCAAACCTCTTGAAAGAGCGGCACCATAGATATGAGCTACAGAGTCCTTCTTAGAAGTGAGTTCGATAACTTCATTCTTTGTTCCGTTCTTCTGCTTTTCGATGAAAGCAGCGAGGTCAGCCTTTTGCTTTTCCTTGAAAGCCTTGAGGTCAGCAGCCTTCTGTTCCTTCTCAATCTTTGCAGCGAGCTTGAGTGCTGCAATACTGTCCTTTGCACTTGTCTGTGCATTAGCTGCTACTGAAGAGAGAGCTATGAGAGAGAAAATAAATAACTTTTTCATCTTATTGTTTTGTTTCATAAAAATACCATTTACCAATCCCAATCTGCTTGAAATGGTAAATGGTAAATGGTATATTATTAGTGTGATATTACTTCAAAACCTCGATTGTGAAGATCAAAGTAGAGAATGGCTTAATCTGACCCATGTTCTGAGCACCGTAAGCCTGCTCCTGTGGAATAGTAACTTCCCACTTTGAACCTGCAGGCATCTGCTTGAGAACCTCAACCCATCCTGGGATAACGCGTGGCATAGCCATGTTAACCTCGAATGGCTGGTTGCGCTTGTATGAAGAGTCGAACTCAGTACCGTCGATGAGCTTGCCTTCGTAGTTAACCTTAACTGTAGAAGTGTCTGTTGGGAGAGCACCTGTACCTTCAGTGATAACCTTGTACTGAACACCTGAAGGGAGAACTGTTACGCCGTCCTTCTTCTTGTTGTCAGCGAGGTACTTCACGTTGTCAGCCTTCCATTCGCCATACTGCTTTTCCATGTTAGCTGCCTTGATTGGTTCGAGCTTAGCCTGGAACGAAGTCTGAGCCTCTTCTGCAGTCTTTGTAGCCTTACCCTTAAGACCATCGATGATACCTGAGAGAAGAGCGTTTACGTTAACAGTCTGAGTAGAGTCGCCAGCGAATACTTCCTGACCGAGACCCTTTGACATCTGCTGAATCTGACGACCAACTTCCATACCCTTCATGTATGCTTCCTTCTTAGGGTTAGCATCATTGAGAGCACCTTCCTTCATACCCTTGATGAATTCGTCGATCTGAGTAGAGTCAACACCAAGTTGCATCTGCATATACTGCTTGAGACCCTGAGACTGAGCAATACCAAGGTCGTAAGCAAGGCTGTCAACTTCGTTGTTGAGTTTAGCACTACCACCGCCGTTACAAGCAGTGAATGTCATCGCTGTCATAGCAGCTGCAGCTGCCATAATAAGAATCTTTTTCATTAGTAAAGTTGTTTTATTGTTATTAATTATTTTCGTTCTTGTCGCAACTATAATGGCTTGCGAATTAAGGCCATTCGACTTGCAAAGTTACACTTTTATTTTCTCACTCTTTCCATTAAAGTCTAAAATAATGCTAAAATGGCATATAATTCTATGAAAAGCACCTATTTAAGGCGTTGTTTTAAACTGAAAGAGCATAAAAAAGGTTCTTCCCCAACCGAATTGAAGAAGAACCCAAAAGAATATTTACTTAGCGTTAAGCTTATTTATTAATAAGGTAATGTCGATGGTATTGACCTTTCCATCACCATTTATATCAGAATTTGGAGTGTTATTTGCACTTCCAAGGGTGATTCTTTGAAGAGTCTGCACATCTAACATATCCACAGTTCCATCGCAGTTCACATCATCAACCTTACTGCTTGAAAGCTTGACAGATTTAATCTTGATAGGACTCTTTGAAAGGTTTTCTGAACCTATTGCCCAAACACCTACATAATAGAGTTTCTTCACATTTGAGATGTCATAAGAAACCGACTTCTTTCCATCGCAATCAATCTCACAAATAGGACTTCCCCAATAATTGTCAGCATCGAACAAGCGGAACGAAACACCATCACTTGGAGCTTCCTCAAATTCGATTGTAATCTTATTATAGATGCTCACGTCGTAGCCTTCGCTGCTATGCCATCCGCCGAAGCCCCATTGACCTGCAAAGTAAGAGATGACACGAGTTTCATTGTTAACTTCCTTCTTACCCGAACCAAAGATTGTTGGGTCAAATCCTTCGAAAGTGAACTTCTCTGTGTACTTGATGCTTGTAACTGTAGTGTTTTGCCAGTTGGCACCTTTGATAGCGTGGAGATGAGCAAAACCATACTTCGAAACAATCTTAGCAACATCGACCACATAAGTCTTGCTTCCGTCGCTATTAGTTGTTACTTTTTCGTATTCATCCTTGTCACGAGGAACTTCCACGTTTACAGTTCCTTCATGCACTATTCTATTAAATAGGAGTCGTGGTTCGCCTTCTGTAGCAGTAACATTAATCTTGTCCACATGACTGAGGTCGGCATAGTTGAGATAATTCACGTTTCCATCTCCATAAGGCATGCCGGTTGATTTACCAAGTTCGTATGCACAATTTGTATTTTCTTTCTTCATACCGCTTGCATCAGCAGCAGTCCAATTGAAGAAGTCCTTTGCGAGCAAGTCGGAGTAGGAATCAGTGGTGTCAGTAGTAGTGGTGTTCTCAACCCATTTCTCTCCATAAAGCTCTACCGACTTCACCTTGATAGTAGTGCCTGCATTCTTCCACAAAGAGATGAGAGCGATTTCAGAGAGGGTAGTAGTGCCCGAAGGAATCTCGTAAGTGTAAGATGTTGAGCCTTGTGCAATCTCAGGTTGATCACTACCGAAAGCAGCAAGGAGAGAAGTTGGCAATGCTTCAGCAAAAGTAACAATTACCTTGCTATATCCACTTACATCTACGTTGAGCATCTTATAAACAACTTCTACTTCACCACCATTCTTAACTGTGAAAGTAGTGACACCATTCGAAGTTGACATATTGCAGAGAGTAGTATTGCTATCAGTTTGGGTGAGAGTCAGAGTCTTTGTGAAGGGAACATACGAACCATTCTGTGTGTTCCCAGTATTTGTGTTTGAACTATTGCTGCTTCCCTTGCTCCAACGCTTACAGAAGT
>DCIW01000032.1 GCA_002317225.1 Prevotellaceae bacterium UBA1716
GGGTGAACACCTACCTGAGCACCTGTACCGATGAGGAGAGGACGGATGTAGAGTGTAGCACCGCTCTCGTATGGTGGGATAAAACGCTCATTGAGGCGAACTACCTTATCAACCATCTCATTGAACTTCTCTGTTGGGAGTTCAGGCATAAGTATACCACGACATGTTGACTGCATACGAGCAGCATTCTCTTCGCTACGGAACACACGAACCTTGCCGTCTGGGCAACGGTATGCCTTGAGTCCCTCAAAACATTCCTGGCCATAGTGAAGACATGTTGCAGCCATGTGCAACGGAATAGTCTCTTCGGAGCAAGTCTCAATCTCGCCCCACTTGCCGTCACGATAGTAACAGCGTACATTGTAGTCTGTCTTGCGATAACCGAATCCAAGATTAGACCAATCTAATTCTGCCATATTATTTATTGTTTTAATGTTATTTTTCGGCAAAATTAGTGATTTTTATTGAAACTATGCAATAATAAGAAGGAAAAACATTACATTTGTAAAAAAAAATTACGGTCAATGCTTAAATCTGCTATCTCACTTATATTATTTTTCTTCATTCCGCTGCTTGTTTTTGCACAAGGAGAAGACTGGACGATTGAGGCAGAAGATGGTGTCGGAAGTGCCGTTTGGAACAAAAACACATGCGACATCGATGCTCCGAAGGGTTTTACGCTATGGAACAAAAACTTGATGGAGGGCAATATCTGCATCGAATATGAGGCACGAATCGTTGCCGACAAGAAGTATAAGGACAAAGAAGGAAAGGTGAGGATTTCGGACTTGAACTGCTTTGTTCTTGCTGATAAATGTGGCGGTTATGGAGGCAAATTCGTCAACAATTATGCCCTCTCAATGTATTATGTAGGGTATGGCGGCAATTGGAATACGACGACTCGTTTTCGCAGATATAATGGCGACAAACGTGGAATTGACTCTGCACAGTATCGCCCTATTATATTAAAGGAATATACCGACGCAGAGCATTTGCTCAAAGGCAATCATTGGTATAAGATTAGGATTGAGGTGAAGGACGGTCGATTCAGATATTATATTGATAATGAACTGCTCGTCGATTATGTTGACCCCAAACCTTTGACTAAAGGATATTTTGGTTTTAGGACAACACTTTCACATGCTCAGTTGCGCAATTTCAAATATGAATGCAACAACCTTGATAATGAACCGATTGTAGTAAGACATATCAGTGGAAAGAAAACATCACGTGCAGGTATCGTCACTTTCGGTGTGCCTTTTGCACAAGGGGAGAAGAATGATAACAACTTTACTGCATTCCACCAAGATGAAGAACTTCCATTTTCCACATGGCGTCTTGCTTCATGGCCAGATGGTAGTGCCAAGTGGCAAGCTTTCTGTGTGGCAGTTCCTGAGGGATGTGATTCGCTGTATATCGTAAAAGAGAAAATAAGAAAGGCTTTATTGATGCCTCCGCCTATGAAAAAAGTACCTCCGTTCTCTGTCACATTGAACGGAAAGGAACAGACTGTTACGAGTAAGGTTGTTGAAGCCAATGACAATATGCGTATCGTAACGAAATACATAGGCAACAATTTCATCGTCCGCACTTATCAATATAAATTTTCAGATGAAGTAAAACTTGTTCACACGCTCCTTGTCGATAGTGCGTTAAATAAGGAAGGACTCAACGAATTAAGCATTCATTTCAAAGTGCCAATGCATGGTGAAGCATACGAAAGATATGTAAGTTGGGGCCCCCTACCCCCCCAAGGGGGCATGCTGGCGCTTGGAAGTCCACGAGATTCATCCTTGACTAACCGGATGGTCGCCCCCTTGGGGGGACGGGGGGCTTCTGTTCAGCCACTTATTGCCCGTCGTCCTATCAATCTTGAGGCTAATGATGCCATCACACAAAATATGATAAAGAATATCGCTCAATGGGATGGTTTCAGACTTTCGCAACTGTCAGCAAACGGTTATTCTATTCGCAAAAGGGCAACAAGCGTTTCGCCTTGGATTGGCACTATTGAGGGGCATCGTCACAATGGTCAGATGACTATTGGCGACAGCATTTCTGCCTACTCATTCCGATTGGAAGACTTTTGGGAGAGTTATCCTTCCACACTTCAAGTGGACTGTGCCCGCAGCGATACTGCCATCGTGACTATCAGTCTTTATTCGCCTGAGGCTGAACCATATAGTTTTGAACATTACGACACTATCGCCCATACTCTCGAAGCAGCATACGAAGATGTGCAACCAGGTCTCTCTACAGCTTGGGGAATTGCACGTACCTCCACAATCATCATCTCAAGCAATCCGGATGGACGCCCCCTTTGGGGGTCGGGGGGCTTTTGCTGTACTCCCGAATATCTCCACCGCAAACGAGCATTTGGCATTTGGTCTCTTCCTACTATCGAGAACTCTCGTGATTCGCTAATTGAAAGCACTCTCGACAGCATCATGTCTTTCTACGAAAAAGAGATTGAGCGTAATGGTTGGTACGGCTATTTCAACTATGGCGATGTGATGCACGCATACGATTCTTCAAGAGACGAATGGCGATACGATGTGGGCGGTTTTGCTTGGGACAACACCGAACTTGGCACTCCTGCTATGCTTTGGTATCAGTTCCTTAGAACGGGCGATCCAAAGGTGTGGCGTATGGCAGAAGCAATGACCCGCCATTGCAGCGAAGTGGACACTTATCATCTCGGTCCTCATGCAGGACTTGGCAGTCGACACAATGTGACTCACTGGGGCTGTGGAGCAAAAGAAGCACGCATATCTGAGGCTTGGTGGAACCGCTTCTATTATTATCTTACGGCTGATGACCGTATTGGCGACATCATGCACGAAGTGGTTGATGCCGACACCTTATTATATACATTAGACCCTATGCGATTGGCTCAGCCACGAGAGCAGTACCCTTGTTCGGCTCCAGCACGATTGAGGATCGGACCAGATTGGTTGGGATATGCAAGCAATTGGTTTACGGAATATGAACGAAACGGCAACAAATCATATCTTGACAAGACCATAAACGGCATGACCTCCATTGCCAATCTTCCTAATGGTTTCTATCAAGGTCCACTTGCATTGGGTTATGACCCTAAGACTGGTATCATTTCGACTGATATGCCGGAAGCACTTTCGAGCAATCATCTTATGCCTATCATGGGTGGTTTCGAACTTATCAACGAGATGGAGATGTCGATTCCTCACCCTCAGTTCTATGCCACCTGGCTTGCACACAACAAGGAATATAAGGAGAATGCGTTGAAGATAAGAAAGAACAAATTCCTCATTCCTCGTCTCTCCGCTTATGCCGGTTGGCGACTCGGAGACGAACGACTAAAAAAACAAGCTTGGGACGATCTGCTTAACCACCTCCCTCTCGCTCCAAAACCACAGATTTGGACAAACGATTGTGCCACTTGGACTATGGACGCAATTTTCTTGAAAGAAGTAATCAATAAATAATTATATCCCGAATTTGCGAATTATAGAATTAAAGATATCCAATAAAAGACACCGTCGAGCATTCGATAATTCGATAATTCGTGATAAAAAACATCATCATGAAACATTTCCTAACAACCTCATTAATTATTTTCATTCCGCTATTTTCAAATGCTCAAGTGCAGAACGACGCTACTGCCCCACTCCACCTCATGAAACCTGCATACAAATATCCGTATGGAGTGCCAAAGAAAGAGGATGTGAAGGCTTCACTCGACCGAATACTAAATTATCTTGATGCCACTACTTTTGCTGAATTAGATGAGACTGGCAAACAATTGAAACGTGGCGACTTCCGACTCACTTCTTACGAATGGGGAGTGACCTATTCGGCTATGCTTCGTGCTGGGGAACTGCTTGGAGATAAGCGATATACGGATTATGCTACGAAGCGAATGTCGTTCCTTGCAGAACAAGCACCAAAGTTTAAGAAGTGGTTGGATAAGGGCGAAAAGATTGACCCGTTGATGCGACAGGTGGTATCGCCTAAAGCACTTGATGATTGTGGTGCTATTTGTTGTGCGATGGTAAAGACCCTCTCGCTCCCCCTAAAAGGGGGAAGAGCCTCCGGATTGTTTAGGGAGCAGATTGAGAGATATTATGATTTCATAAAGAATAAGGAGTACAGATATGAGGATGGTCAGTTTGCCCGTCTTCGTCCGGTAAAGAATACAGTATGGCTTGATGATATGTTTATGGGTATTCCGGCTCTTGCACTTTATGGAGATTGGGACGAAGCAATGAAGCAGTTCCGACTCTTCCATGACAAGATGTGGGTGCCGTCAAAGCAACTCTATCGTCATGGTTGGGTGCCTTCCAACAACCCGGATGGCACTCCCCTCCCAATAAAGGGGGAGGGGTCGGGGGAGAGGGTCCACCCTTCTTTCTTCTGGGGCCGTGCAAATGGTTGGGCTCTCCTAACTGCCTGCGAACTTCTCGACGTAAAGGAAGACCCATACATCATGCAATGCTTCAAAGAGCACCTGAATGGTTTATGTGCACTGCAAGGTTTTGATGGTGCTTGGCATCAACTCCTCGACCGCAATGACACTTATCTCGAAACGTCTTGTACTGCCATCTATTGCTACTGTCTTGCTCACGCCATCAACAAAGGTTGGATTGAACCAGAACCATACGTAGGACAGACTCTCCTTGCCTGGAACTATGTGAATGCTCATATCACCGAACGCGGTCAAGTCTCAGGCACATGCGTTGGTACAGGTCTTGCTTTCGACCCCGCCTTCTATGCCTATCGCCCTGTCAACAACTATGCAGCCCATGGCTATGGCCCTACCATCTGGGCAGGAGCCGAAGTCTATGAACTCATCAACAAGCATTGCATAAAGACAAATGACTCGGCAGTTCATTATTATCCAGAAGATCCGAATACTGACGAACCGATTTTCTATGTGAAGTGAAAAGTGAATAGTGAAAAGTGAAAAATATATTATACTTGCTATCCTGATGGTTGTAATTTGCATTTTTCACTCTTCACTATTCACTTTTCACTTAAAATCATATCCAACAATAAAAAAAATTCGTTTGAGGTTAGTCTTTTCATCCCCTTAAAGGTATAGGGGATAAAAAGATGTGACAAGAACATGAAAAATGAAGAGATAAAAAGACTGTTTCAGCAGCACTATTCCAAGATGTACAGGGTGGCGCGCACCATTCTGTTGGATGAGCATGAAAGCAAAGATGTGGTCAGCGACATCTTTGAACGACTGCTTAGTGGCAATACTGTGCTGCTCCCTGCTACCGAGGAACGCTATCTGCTGACAAGCGTTCGTAACCAATGCATCAAGCGACTTCATCATGAGGAAGTCAAGAGACTTGCTGCCGAAAGTTACTCTAAGGAGCAGGACGACACAGAGGATGACGAACGTCTTGGCGAAGTAATAGACTTTGCCCGACAGTCCCTCTCTGTACAGGAACAGCGTATCTTCGACCTGCGGTTCAACCAAGGATGCAGCTATGAAGAAATTGCCATAGCAGAAGGCATCAGCAAGGTGGCCGTATGGAAGCATCTTTCACATCTTATTACCATTATCAAAGAACATTTTAATTCAAGCAAATGATGAAAACCTCAGACGAAAAGAATAGAATCTTCCAGGACATGCAGCAGTATCCTGAGAAATATACCGACGAACAGATTGAGGCCCTGATGGACGAGATTGATCAGGAACCTGATGTTAATGCAGCATGGAACGAATTCTGTGACAAGAATAATCTCGAAGCAGACATTCAAGTTACTAATAATCAGACCGCGAAGCACAATCTTCGTCGCTGGTGGCCTGCCGTTGCATCAGTAGTGGTGATTGCATTGTGTGCGGTTGGTCTTAACACTAATACAAAGAATGAAAATCCTGTCGGTGGGGTTGGTGTTTATGATACGGATGTAGATACACAAAACGCTCCTGTCTGTATAGATCCTTTAGAAACTGGAAAAAAGCAAAATAAAGAGATTTTTGCCCCTGAAAATAAACTTACTGCTCAAAATGATGTACCTGCGAAGCCTATGGCTACAAGCGAAGATGACAAGTCTTCCCAAGCAGGTACGAACAATCTTATTTTAGCACATAACAACGGTGCTTCCCCTATCAGTTCAATCAGAATACGAGGCAATGGAGGTCCTGACAAAGACCCTGTATTTATTGTCAATGGTCATCAGATAAAGAAGGAGGCACTCGACTTTATCGATCCTGAGCATATTGCAAATCTAAAGGTTTTGAAGGATGACGAAGCAAAGGCAAAATACGCTAATTTGGGTGAGCAAATAAAGAATGGAGTAATTGAAATCAGTCTCAAGCCCGAAGCCACAAATCTCTATGCCGAACTATGGCAACCTCAAAAGGATGATGACAAGGTTTATGCATGTGGCGAGAAATCCCCATCATTCCCAGGAGGCCAAGATTCACTCAGAGCATTCATTCACCAAAACACAAAATATCCTGACGTGGCAAAGAATGCTGCTGTTAAGGGTAGATTAATAATGCAGTTCGTGGTGGAAAAGGACGGTTCTCTCAGTGATATCAAGCTTATGCGTAGCATGCTTAAGGACACCAATGGAGAACCAGCTGATTCCACAGTAATTAATGCCTGCTGTGACGAAGCCCTCCGTGTCTTAAAACTCATGCCACGTTGGGAACCAGGCGGTTACTATGGCGACAACGGCTTTGTCGTTCTCAGAACTCATTATTGCATGCCATTCCTGTTTTCCGACCTTGTTGAGAAAGAAATCAGGATAAGATAACAAAACAGGAGACCCACCGGGCCTCCTGTTTTGTTCTTTACCTTACAATAACAAACCGTTCCTTCATCTCAAATTCCTTCTTGCATTCACCACATTCGATAGTGAATTTCTCACCAACCTTGAGTTTTGGAGAAGTGAAGATACTTGAACTGCTATTGAATGAGAATGGAGCATCAATAGTGAAGATAGTCTTGCCTTTCTTATCCTTAACGATAACCGGCTTGCCCTTTACAACATTGAAACCGAGAATGAGGGCAGTTGGTTGTGTGGCTGACTTGGCTGTTGGAACTGATGGCATTTCACCCATTCCTGCACCGATTGAGAAAGCAGTACCACCAGAGATTGCCATAGGACTATTATCACAGTCGAAACCTTCCTCTGGAGTACCTGTCCAAGAGAATGCATAAACTTCGCCACCTGATATTGAGATGAGTCGGTCAGGTTCGTTTCCACCTTGACCACCACCAAACATTCCTGGGAACATATTGCCTCCTTCTGGGTTTGCATCCACAGCATCATTAGTGCGAGAGAGAGCAGTTGTCTTGCCACCATTGAAAGAGATTGGGCCGTTAGCATTGATTGCATCATCACAAGCATTTACATCTACTATGCCACCATTCACGATCACACCCTTCTTGCCTTCGATACCTTCAGCACCCGAAGAAGTAGTATAAACTGTTACGCTACCCGAATTGATGGTAATCGTACCGAGCGACTTGATTCCCTTACAAGGAGACACATATCTCTGCTTGAAACCGAAATCTTCTGGCTTATCAGGACCTTCGCCCTCTGGAGGACCAGCAGGAGCAAAACCACCACCAAAGCCGCCACCCATAGGGCCACCGAAACCGCCGAATGGTGGATTTCCGGAATTCGGAATCTCGGGATTTCCGGAATGGTCATGATGACCACCAGGACCACCAGGGCCACCCATTTGTGGGAATTCGCCATTTTCGAAACGCTTACGCATCTCTTCGAATTGCTTCTTCACCTCCTCAGGCATATCATCGAAATTGAAGCCACCAGGGCCACCGCCAGGGAAACCACCACCGAAGTTTGGTCTTTCGCCTTCAGGAGCACCTTCTGGTCTTTCACCTCCTCCGAAACCAGGGCCACCCATTGGACCACCGAAACCGCCTCCAGGGAAACCGCCTCCAAAGCCTCCGAAACCGCGATTATCAGGACCAAGATGATTTCCTGTAGTCTTTACGGTGAGAATCACATCTTCCACAGTAATATTGTCCTTAGCATTGATGCCCTTACATCCATCTCCCGAAGCAAGAAGATCAAGTTTTCCTTTACCCGAAAGAAGAAGTTTGTCCTTCGAATAAATAACCGCTGCCTTATAATTTGCAGTATCTTTGCAAGCGGTTACGGTAAGTAGATTTTCAGTCTTGCTGAGTGCCGTAACCTCCACCTTTTTCTTGTTCTTGATACAAAGTGGAGCACCTTCCATCGACTGCAATTTTACATTGTCGAGTTGGATCTTATCTTTTGTCTTTGTCTTCAGCACAAAACTTCCGTCTTCAGTCTGTCCTTTGAGTCGGAATGTAGCAGACTGCTGTTGTGCAAGATTCTCGATAGTCACCTTTGCACCTTCTGTTTTAACCACCAAACTGTCCGAAGGTTTCACCTCCGACACTACCACTTTCGCCCCTTCATATTTCACCGTTACCACATCATCAGCACATGCTGAGCAGCAGAAGGAGAAGAGTGAAATCAACGACAAGAAATTAAATCTCATATATTTTCTTTTATTAATTATTCTACTTAGTTTCAAAAAAAACAATCAAAATTAATACTTTTTTCTCATTTGACTACAGATTTTGTTAATCGTTTAATAAAAAATCCTTATTTTTGCACAAATCATTAACAATACCCATCAATGGATTATAGAGAAATAGCATCAGAAGACATCTATTCTGGTAATGTTTTCGAAGCAGAAACAACTGGACAAGTACACAACAAAGAGATGAATCTTGCATGGCAATTCATCGCTAACACTAACGTTTCGGTATTCCTTACCGGTAAGGCAGGAACGGGAAAAACTACGTTCTTGAAGACCCTACGAGAACGGACTCCAAAACGAATGGTTGTGCTTGCTCCTACCGGTGTGGCAGCTATCAACGCAGCAGGTCAGACCATCCACTCGTTCTTCCAACTCCCTTTCGGCCCTAATATTCCAGGCAAGGAATCGGCTGAACGGAAGTCGTACTACAAGATGGGAAAGGACAAGAAGAATCTTATCAAGACTCTCGACCTACTTGTTATTGATGAGATTTCGATGGTTCGATGCGACTTGCTCGATGCTATTGATGCCGAACTTCGCAAGTATAAGGACCGCACCAAACCGTTTGGTGGAGTGCAACTCCTCCTTATCGGCGACCTTCAGCAACTTGCTCCTGTGGCAAAGGACAGCGAATGGCAACTCCTTGCTCCCTACTACTCCACCCCTTATTTCTTTGGTAGCAACGCCCTGAAATCCATCCCTTATGTCACCATCGAACTGAAGCATATCTATCGTCAGCAGGATGAGGAGTTCATCAATATTCTCGGAAAAATCAGAAACAACCAATTGGACGATGCTTCTGCAAAGGCTCTGAACGCAAGATGTATTCCTAATTTTGAAGTTCCACAAGGTGAAGAATGGATTCGTCTTACCACCCACAATAATATGGCTAAGACCTACAACGACACCAAACTCAGCCAACTGCCTTCATATCCTCTCACTTTCCATGCCGAAATCTACAAGAACTTCCCTGAGAGCAGTTATCCTGCCGATGTAGAATTGGTGCTGAAGAAGGGAGCACAAGTCATGTTCATCAAGAACGACCCTTCTTTCGAACATGCCTATTATAATGGTAAGATTGGTGTGGTTGAAGGATTTGACGAAGACGAAAACATTATCGTTTTTTGTAAGGAGGACAATCGAAGAATCGCTGTTCCACGACTCACTTGGGAAAACACCAAATACACAGTAAGTCCTGAAAACGGAGACATCATTGAGGAAGTGGACGGCACCTTCACCCAGTATCCGCTCCGACTCGCTTGGGCTATCACAGTGCATAAGAGTCAGGGACTTACGTTCGACCATGCAGTTCTCGATATCAACGAGTCGTTTGCTCATGGTCAGGCTTATGTGGCTCTTAGCCGTTGTCGCACTCTTGAGGGAATGGTGCTCTCAAAACCTCTTGCGGCTCGTAGCATCATCACCGATTTATCGGTCAATTCGTTTATCAATCGAGAACTTGAAGAGGCAAAACTTGCTGAAGGCAAATTGCCTGAGATGCGCTATCAGTATTTCCTCACTCTCTTGAATGAGATGTTCGATTTCAAGACTTTGAAACAAGACCTACATTACTTCACAAGAGTGGTTGACGAGCATCTTTATAGCAGTTATCCTGATTATCTCGAACAACTCAAAGAAGCAGAAAAGAAACTTGATGCAGAAATCATTTCTGTTGGACTCAAGTTCCAAAACCAATATGTTTCGTTGATGCAGAAGGCACAGAACTTTGCCAACGACCCACTTATTCAAGAACGTATTACTGCTGCCTCAAACTATTTTTGGGGTAAGATTGTGGAACATCTCGACCCAGTAATTGCGGGTTCAAAACTCCAGATGAACAACAAGGCAGTAAGTACCCAATACAATAATGCACTCGAAGCCTTTACTCTCTCATATAAAATAAAGAAAGGTGTGTTTGCACGAATGATTTCGGAACGATTCACCGTTCGCAATTATCTCTCGGCAAAGGCAAAGAGCATCCTCGACGAAATTGGTGTGAAGAAGGAAGAGACGAAGAAGAAGGAAAAGAAGAAGATTGATCCTGAAACTGGTCTTGAGATCCCAAAGAAAGTCAAGGTTGACACTAAGGCTGAGAGTTTCAAGATGTTCAAGGAAGGTAAGACAATCAAGGACATAGCAAAAGAGCGCTCACTTACCACTGGTACAATTGAGAATCACCTTGCACACTATGTCAGCACAGGCGATATCAATATCAATGATGTGGTTTCAACCCAACATCAAGTCTTCATTCGTGGTATTGTAAAATCCATGACTGGTTCGTACACCACAAGCGATATCAAGAACCAACTCCCATCCGACTACTCTTATGCCGAAATCAAGATGGTTCTTGCTGATATGGACAAAGAAAAGAAGTAATTTCTTAATTACAAACAAATTACCTTATAAACGTAATAAAGGGGAGAAGCATCAAGCTTTTCCCCTTTAATGTATTTTATATCTTCGACCTTAGTCCGTTGACCACAGTCCGTTGTCCTTAATCCTTTATCGTATGGAATGAGCTTCCATCAAAACAGTGAGTACAAACCTTGCACTTTGGAAGGCCAATTGCTTCGATGATGCTTTCGAGAGTAGTGAACTTGAGACTGTCGAGATTGAGACGCTTGGCAATCTCAGCAACCATACGGTTGTACTCAGGAGTACCAGTTGTAGAATAAGCCTTGAGACGATCTGCAGGTACATCCACGCTATCAGTTGCAGGAACATCAGCAAGCATTGTTGCCTTGTCGCTATCAGTTTCGAAATCCTTGATTACACGACGAGTGATGAGTTCGAGTTCGCTCTTACTTGCTGAGAAGTTGACGAATGGACAAGCATAGATAAGTGGAGGACAAGCGATACGCATGTGAACCTCCTTTGCACCGAGTTCCTTAAGAACCTTAGTGTTCTCACGAAGCTGAGTTCCACGAACGATAGAGTCATCGCAGAAGAGGCAACGCTTACCTTCGAGCATAGCCTTGTTTGGGATGAGTTTCATACGAGCAACGAGGTTACGCATTTCCTGATTTGCAGGCATAAACGAACGTGGCCAAGTAGGAGTGTACTTCGAAATTGCACGCTGATAAGGGACTCCATGACCTGCCGCATAACCAGTAGCCATACCGAGACCAGAGTCAGGGATACCACCAGCACAATCCACTTCGGTATCATCCGACTTACCCATTGCATAACCAGTTTCGTAACGAACCTGCTCTACATTCTTACCTTCGTAATATGATGTTGGGAATCCGTAGTAAATCCAGAGGAAAGAACAAATCTGCATGTTCTCTTCTGGTTTGCGAAGTTGCTCCATTCCTTCAGGACGAAGACGAACAATTTCGCCAGGACCCACATAATAAGTAGTGTCAAAACCAAGATTTGGGAAGGCTGTACTTTCGCTTGTGGCAGCCATTGCTCCGTCCTTCTTTCCTACGATGATAGGAGTACGTCCCCAGAAGTCGCGAGCTGCGATGATTCCGTCCTCAGTAAGAAGAAGAAGTGAACAAGAACCTTTCACATGATTGTAAACATTCTCAATACCTTCCACAAATGTTTTTCCCTTAACAATCAAAAGTCCGATAAGCTCAGTTGGGTTGATCTTGCCTGAACTGAACTCGCTCAAGTGCATGTTTTCATTGAGGAGATGAGCAGCAATCTCTTCAGCGTTGTTCACCTTTGCCACGGTTACAAGAGCAAAACGGCCGAGGTGGCTGTTGAAGAGCATTGGTTGTGCGTCTGTGTCAGAGATAACACCGATACCGCTTTCGCCATCAAACTTTGGCAATTCAGGTTCGAAACGAGTACGGAAATAAGTGCTCTCAAGATTGTGGATTGCACGATAGAATCCACCTGTCTTCTTGTTGTAAGTTGCCATACCGCCACGACGAGTACCGAGGTGCGACTGATAGTCTGTTCCATAGAACAAATCATAAGCACACTTCTCAAGCGATACGGATCCAAAAAAACCTCCCATAAAATTTCAGTGTTGAGTTTTTACCTTAATTTTTTGCAAAGATAATGATAAATTAGGAATTAGGAATTAGGAATTAGGAATTATTTAAGATTTTGTGTAAAATAAATATTGAACCACATTATAATAACAAAAAATATATGTAAATTTGCCGACGATAAAAATACTTTAATTATAAAATATACGAATTATGAACGCAATTTCTACAACAAACGCTCCTGCTGCTATTGGTCCATATAGCCAGGGCATCGAGGCAAATGGTACAGTTTACGTAAGTGGCCAACTCCCAATCAATCCTGC
>DCIW01000115.1:0-4817 GCA_002317225.1 Prevotellaceae bacterium UBA1716
CGATCTGCTGTGAGGTAGACATTATCATTGTCCTGCTGAGTCAACTTCACTGTCACGCCCTTCATAGGCTGAGTAGCAGAGAGGATAACGCGGTAGTCGTACTTCTTGTCAGGAGAGATAGCAACACCAGTATTGTTGAATGTGAACTGACACTGCCATTGGTCTGAAGTTGCTTCAGGGAGAGTGAGAGTATAAGCGCCATCGACTGCTGTAGTCTCAGGGTTTGGAAGCTGACTCCAACCTGGAGCATAGTAGTAAGAGATCTCCACTGGCATACCCGCAAGGAGGTTGTCTGCCTCACGCCATTCGACTGAAGCTGGTTGTTCTTCTTCCTGTGAAGGGAGAACTGTACCGTCATCATAAGCATGATCCTTGACAACAATCTTCTTGACAGTAACAGTTGTGTTAGCAGGGTTGCCACCGAAGTCGAAGAAGAGTTCGCAATCTGCATCAGCAGTGAGGTTGTTCACATCGCTGAGATAGAATACAACGTCCTCATAAGCTGTAACATCAACTCGTTCAGCAAATACGAAGTTGTCGCCTGAGTTGACATCAGTAAGCTTGACAGTCACACCCTTGATATCGTTTGAAGCATTGATAGTTACGCTGAAGTCGTACTTCTTGTCTGCATAGAGGTGGAGACCTTCTGGCTTGAGAGGACACTGAGCCTGCCACTGGTCTGAAGTTGCTTCAGGAAGTGTGAATGTATAAGAATTGCCTTCGTGTGCATAACCTGGGTCTGCAATCTGAGCCCAACCTGGAGCATACCAGAAGTGAGTGCCTACTTCGCCCTCATCGTACTTCTTCCAGAGGTTGAATTCGCTGTCATACTTGAATCCATCAAACTTCACTGCTGCCTTGCCACTTGTGAGAGTGTAGTGCCATGCAATATTTCCATTATCCTCAACGAGGTTGATTTCAGAACCAGTCATGCTCTCAACGCGGAATTTTGGATTGTCCCAACCTTCAACATTAGGAACATAGAGGAAAGGAGTATTCTTTGGAAGAACGATGAAGAGATCTTCACCTTCAAC
Organism: Prevotellaceae bacterium UBA1716; assembly: GCA_002317225.1. Classification (GTDB taxonomy): domain Bacteria; phylum Bacteroidota; class Bacteroidia; order Bacteroidales; family Bacteroidaceae; genus Minthosoma. Next base: position 1,035 of record DCIW01000115.1, read on the forward strand.
AACAAACTCGAAGTCGGTAGTTGTCTCAGCCATTGGAACACAATAGTCTGTTGTTCCATCCTGATATTCAGGCCAAAGACCTGATACGCCACAGTTCACATACATTGTACCGATTTCGCCCGGATTGAATGTGTACTTGTAGTCTGATGAGAAAACAAGGCGGTTTTCGTAAATGCCTGCACCAACCTTTTCGTCAGGTTTGGCAGACCACCAACCAGTACCTGTAGTACCAGGTTCGCCACAACCGAAGTGACCAGCCACCTCATTGTTCATACGCCATTCCTTACTGCTGTCTGATGTGCCACCAGTGAGGAGGGTGAGATACTTAGAGTAGTCCATAATTGTATTTGCGATATGGAAAGTCTTCTTGATCGAACCATCGCTCATACCGTTGCGGTTCATAAGCTTCATCTCCACTTCGTAGTCGCCAGCCTTAGCGAAGATGCGCTGAAGACCGTTAACTGTAGAGTATGTGACACGTTCCTTATCTGTTCCCTTGTTTTCAGTAAACATCCAAACTGGCATTACTGCCTTCATGTTTGAAGGAAGAGAGAATGTCACCTGATTGAGATTATCGTCGACAACGATGACAGGTTCTACACCCTCTACGGTTGGGATTCCATTAGGATCTGCACCATCAAAGGTGTCAGGTGAACAAGCTGTCAGAGCAAATACTGCTGTAAGTAAGGCTCCTATATAATATTTAATTTTCTTCATTTTTTGATTAGATTTTGATTGTTGTGTAAACGATTAGTCGATTTTTCGATTGGTCGAATCATCGATTTATCGATTGATCCTTTGCCCCATTCATTAATATTCGTTCTGCACCAATGTTGGGTCGGCATCAAGTTCTGACTGAGCAAGAGGGATATGCTTCTTGCTTGGAGTCCAAGTGTTGGTGCGATAGCCGTATGCATCAGGAACAAGAGTAGTTGCTGCCTTGCCCGAACGAACGAGGTCGAAATAACGCTTACCTTCACCGATGAACTCGAGATGGCGTTCTTCGATGATATTGTCGATAGTGGCATCGATTGCACCAAGACCAGCACGAGTACGAACCTGAGTAAGGAGACTCTTTGCATCACCCTGACCAGCACCGCGAGCGATAAGCTCTGCTGCGTTGAGGAGAGTCTCTGCATAGCGGTAGATGCGGAGGTTGTTATTGTAGTTGAGGTTCTTCGAACCAGGACAATCCTTGCAAGTCTCTGTGTAAGGACGATACTTCTTCAACCAGATGTGAGTGTCCTGATAACGCTCTGTGTAATTCACGCCACGAACATCCCAACAAGTTGCATCACGACGAACATCCTTTGCATCGAAGTGGTCGTAAGTCTCAAGACGAACAGGGAGGAATCCCCAACCGTCCATACCAGTATCCCAACCATCGCCACCTGGCCATGTATTTGGAGAGATAAGAGTTGGGAGAACCGTACCACCTACGTTCTTTGCTGCATCACCCCAGTCACGCTGAGCATTGTCATCGTTGTAAGTGATTTCCCAGATAGACTCGTTGCACCATTCGCCGCTTTCTTCCCAAAGGTTTGCATAGTCAGGATTGAGAGCGTACTTCTTGCTGTTGATGATTTCGTTCATGTAGCCGAGAGCCTTTGAGTAACGAGTTTCATCGTTCTGGTACATTACGATTTCTGCATAAAGCATCATAGCCATAGCATTCGAAACGCGACCATAGTTGCTCGAATCCCACTTCATTGGCAAAATGTTCGAAGCGATGATTTCCTCAAGTTCAGGAGCCAACTTAGCATAGATTTCGTCTGCCTTCATCTGAGGTGCTGTGTAAGGAGCCTGGAGATTTGTGAGATAGAATGGCACATTTCCATAGTAGTGCCAGAGGATGCTATAGTAGTACACGCGGAGGAGGCGAGCCTGCATCTCATAAGATTTCAGATCGTTCTTGTCAACTCCTGCCTGTTCTCCATATTCGCAATACTTGATGACATCATTACAACGCTTGATACCACTGTAGAAGTCGGTCCAGAGAGTTGCAAGAGTCTGATTGCCATCAGCAGTGAAGTTGAAGAGTCTGTGCCAATGCTCATTGTCAGTATTCGAACTTCCGCCTACCCAGAAGTCGTCGCCCATGATTTCAGCATCGATATTGAGTGCGTTATATGCTGTACCGTCCCAATCTGGCCAGTGGAGTGGAGCGTAAGCCGCAGTCACAGCCTCATTGATATGTTCTTGGGTTGTATAATATTCCTCAAGCGGTTCGCCATTTGGACAAGGCACCTCGAGGAAACTGTCCTTGCAGGAAGTGAATGCTATTGCTGCAGTACAAAGACCTGCTATAAATATCTTAGTATTCATATATATAAATGTGTTTCGCTGTTAGTAGATTGATTAAAGTGACAAGTTGAATCCAAATGTGAATGTACGAGCTTGTGGATATGTACCATAGTCGACACCAATTGTGTAAGGCTTTTGCGAATCGCTAACATTTGCATTAGCACCGATTTCAGGATCAAATCCGTGGTACTTAGTAAATGTGAAGAGGTTCTCTGCCATTGCATAAATGCGGATGCGATCGAAGTGGATTTTCTTTGTAATACTCTTAGGGATAGTATAACCAATCTGAATATTCTTCAAGCGGCAGAATGAAGCATCGTTGACATAGAGGTCGCTGACAACCCAGTTCTTCGAGTCGCCCTGCTTGAGGATAGGAACCTTGTTCGAAGTGCCTTCACCTGTCCAACGGCTGAGAACCCATGTTGGGTAGTTACCCGAAGCGATATCCTGACGGTAAGTAGCATCGAAGATGTCAACATCTGCTACACCCTGAAGGAAGAGACCAAGGTCGAAGCCCTTCCACTCAGCATTGAGGTTGAGACCGAACGACCACTTTGGTGTTGGATTACCGATATTTGTACGGTCTTCAGTAGTAATCTGACCATCGCCGTTGATATCCACAAATCGGATATCACCAGGAGTTGCATCAGGCATAATCATCTTGCCGTCCTTTGTATAGGCACGAACTTCGTCCATATTCTGGAAAATGCCATCAGTCTTGTAACCATAGAAGAATGGGAATGGCTGACCGTTCTCAGCACGTGTACCACCACCGCTGAACTGGTTGATGCCATAGTTCAAGAAACCAGTATCGTTACCGAGGTTGCGGAGTTCGTTGTGGAGGTACGAAGCGTTGCCCTTGATGTCGAAACGAGCATCACCTACATTGAACTTATAACCGAGTTCGAATTCCCAACCCGAGTTGCGCATATCACCTACGTTACCATAAGGTCTGCTTTCACCTACATAACTTGGGATAGGCATCTCCATAATCATGTCCTTAGTAGTCTTGACGAAGTAGTCAACAGAGAATGTGAGTGCTGAATTGAAGAATGCGAGGTCAAGACCAATGTCAGTCTGAACGCTCTGTTCCCAATGGAGGTCATCATTTGCGAGTCGCTTTGCCTTCGAACCTTGTCCGAGTTCTGCAGCACTACCGAAGTAGTAGTTTGACGAAGCACCCATCTCTGTGAGTGATGTATAAGCGTAAGCAGGAAGGTCATCATTACCGTTGACACCCCAACTTGCACGAAGTTTTGCGTTTGCGAGCCAGTCGCTTGTGCTTTCCATAAATTTCTCTCGAGTGATGTTCCAACCTGCCGAAACTGATGGGAAGTAACCGTAGCGCTTGTTTGCACCGAAGCGGTTCGAACCATCTCGACGGAGTGTGAACTGAGCCATGTATTTCTCGTCGTAGTTGTAAGATACTCGACCGAAGAGTGAAGAAACGCGATGCTCATCATAAGGACCGCCCCAAAC
>DCIW01000115.1:4892-9131 GCA_002317225.1 Prevotellaceae bacterium UBA1716
GTTGAGTAGTCGATTGATGGCTTGTCCACATTCACAAGGTCGTAACGCCATCCGCCAAGTTCTTCACCGCTATACTTATATGCTGACTGACCGAGTACCACACCGATAGTGTGCTTACCGAATGTCTTATCGTAAGTGATAGTGTTTTCCAACTGCCACGAGAGACCGTTGCCCTGCTGCTTAGTGATTTGAGTTCTGTCTGACTGAGTGTTTCCTGAGAGATAATAAAGTTCTCTTGTCACATTTTCGTAACCCCAATACGACATTTCTGCACCATAAGTGAAGTGATATTTGATGTTGTCCCAAATCTGAAGGTCGAGATTGAAATTAGGGATAATCTTACGCGACCAGTTCTTCTGAGGATTTCTCTGCATCATGGCGATTGGGTTGTTCTGCTCCTGATAAGAGCCGATGAAACCAGGAATTGTGTAAGGATTGCCATCAGCATCGAGGTAGAGGTCGTTGTTTGGATACTGAGCAATCTGATCCTTGGCAATCTGACCATTCAATGTGATTGGGAGTGTTGGAGCAAGATAGAGTGCAGAACCAAGTGGAGAGCCCCATGTGGAGTTGGCATCAACACCTGTGTTATGAACCTGCATGAAACCGACCTTCACACCGATATCAAGTTTGTTGAGGAAATTGCGTTCTTTTGATTCATCGAAGATATTGTGCGAAGCATTCGAACGAAGGGTGAGACGATCGTAATTTGACTGTCCGTAGTTACCACCCACGATACCGTCTTGGTCAAAATATCCAACTGAGAAGTAGTAGTTTGTCTTTTCCGAAGCACCACTGATCGATACGTCATGCTGTTGGATTGGAGCATTCTTGTTGAATACCGCATCCTGCCAGTTTGTGCCGAATCCAGTGATTGCATTACCGTTTGCATCTGTAAGATTGTATGGGTCGGCATAGATAGGAGCAGAGCCGCCATTTACAAATTTCTCGTTCTGGAGAATTGCATAGTCTGTAGCACCTGTCACGTCGCGTTTTCTCCAAGCGTTCTGCCATCCGAACGAAGCGTTGTAAGTGATTTTTGCCTTACCTTGCTTACCTTTCTTTGTAGTTACGAGGATAACACCATTAGCACCTCGAGTACCGTAGATGGCTGCTGAAGCGGCATCCTTGAGCACTTCCATCGACTCGATATCTGATGGGTTGATAAGTTCCATACCGTTTTGGTCGGCAGCAAGACCATCTATAATATAAAGAGGATCGGAACTGTTGACAGTACCATTACCACGAATGCGGATTGTTGATTTTGCACCTGGCTGGCCCGACATGCTTGTTACTGTCACACCTGCTGCAAGTCCCTTGAGTGCATCGTCAGCACGAAGGCGAGTCTTACCTTCGAGATCTTCGGAGCTGACCTTTGCGATGGCTGCGGTAGCAACCGACTTCTTCTGCACACCGTAACCGATAACGTACACATCATCGAGGCTACCGCTATCCTTGAGTACGATAGTCATAGGTTTGCCAGTAGCAGTCGACTCTACTGTGTTCATACCGACATAACTGATTTCCAGTTTCTGTCCTTTGTCTGCCTTTACGCTGAAGTTACCGTCGATGTCGGTTACTGCACCAGTACCAGTGCCCTTCACGAGGACCGTAGCACCTACTACTGGTTCGCCAAGTTCATCCTTGACTGTACCTGTCACAACAGTTGACTGGGCGAACATTGCACTTGCCATTGTTAAAGCAACACCCGTTGCTAACAATCTTTGGCGATTCATGTTCCAGAATTTTTTGTTCATAAGTAATTAGGTTTATATTAGTTTGATAATATGTTTTTCCGTTAGGCTCTGCAAAGATACATATTATATTATTAGGTCAAAATAATAGGTAAGAGTTAAAAGTAAACTCCTACCTAAACTATTTATATTGATAATTAGAAGGTTAACATATTTTCGCTCGGTCAAAAAAGTAAACTTTCGGTAAGCCGAAGATAATAGGATTTACCTCAAAATCTCTGCTTTTCCCAAACTTTGCACCGCTTGCGCAAACTCGTTTTTCGGTATGATTGCCTTATTGCGACAACGGAGTCGGTTGTTATAAACCGTCTGTGCTGAGCAATGCAGGAACTCCGAAATCTTAACGCTATCACTAATACCGAGGCGCACCAAAGCATATATTCTGAGTTCGGTATTTAGCAGTTCACCTTCCTTCGGAGTGATATGTTCTTCGGGACGGAGCAACGCATTGAAGTCCTCGATAAAGTCGGGATAAATACTGAGGAACACCTGGTCGAAAGTATGATAAAATTCCTTCAGTTCGTTCTGCTGGATAGGTTTCTCAACCGCCTCCTTCACTTCATCCAACTTGCCCGTCTTGAGTTGTCGGTGAATGCGCTTGCGGAAGTCCTCCTGCTTGCTGATGTACTGCGAACAAATACTGAACACATAACCAATCATCTCTTCCTTCACATAATTCGTGTCGCGTAGTTCGGAGTTGGCAGTAGTGAGTTGGGCATTCACTTCGGTGAGTTGCGAGTTGAGTTCGCTCAGTTTGTTGTTCGCCTCAGAGAGATTGCTTCGTGCCTCTTCCAGTTCTTTGTTCGAGGCTTGAAGATTAGCGTTGGATTCTGCCACTTCAGCTTGCGACGAACGTAGATGTTTCATCGCTCTCAACAACAATGCTATTGCGACAGCCAGGAGGATAATAAGGCAGACAAGGGCACCCATCGAAACCTGAAGTCGCGTTTGCTGGTGAGCTATCTTTTGCAGATAGGCATCATGAATGTCTTTGTTCACCTCACTCAGACTCACCATGTGTACTCGGTTATGATATAGGCGGTCGTTATCGAGACAATAGTTGATAAAGGTATACGAGTGGTCTATATCGCCATCAGCAAACAGGAGTTTGGCAAGTTCTTCCATTGCAGCAATATCCCTATTGCAACAGCGGATATCTGCCATCGCACTATATATCATGTATTTGATGCGTTCTTCGTAATTGCCTTCCCATTCATATATATGACTCAGGCAATATGCGTTCATCGCATCATAACGAGTGTCGAGGTTGCTGCCGTCAATCGCTTTTATGAGTCCATCCTTCACAAGTTGCGGTTTGGGTCCCCATGCCTTCTGCCATAGATAGAGAGGATCGTCTTTCGAAACCAAATTGCAAATGCTGTCTACATAGAGATTATGAATCTTCTGGTATTTCCTGGCTTCTTCTCCCGATCCGGCATACTGTACAAGATGCGAATATATGTATATGTACTGACGGTACAATTCCACCTTTAGTGGCAAATTAAGTTCTTGGGCATCAACATCCTTTATTTGGTCAAGAGCCTGTGGAAGCATACCAGTCGCAGCATACACAAACGAAGCCTTTATCTTCCATTCCGACATCCAATCCTTCTTACCGAGGGACTCTGCAAGTGCCAAATTCTTCTTTGCAAGATAGAGGGCAGTATCAGCATCATACACATAATATTCATCGTACAAGAGCGAATTCATCGTGTACTGCTCTTCCGCATTGGCATTTTTGCGCATTCGGCTTCTGACCTCAAGTATTGCCTCCTCCTTGTTAATGATGTACTGCTCCTTGTTGGCAATCATCATCTCAAGACTGTCGAGCAACAAATCCAATTCCGGATTATTTGCCGCATAACCGACATTACACGTTACAAACAAAAATATATAGAGTAATAGCTTCTTCATTGTATAGATTTAGTTTATCGAAGACAAAATTACGGAAATTTATCCAATTGCCGATGCTTTTTCCCAAGTTTTTTCCGTTGAACTCGAAAAAAAGGGTTCTTCGACGTGTCGGGTTCAAGCATAAAGTTTATTTTTGCTTTATTACTGTCCGGTAACCTTCATCTCCCACAGAGTCACAGAGCCATCCGGATAGTGTGGCATAGTTTGCAGGCTCGCAGAGTCCGTTGGCACCCTCAAGTACAACAGCAATCATTCTGCCCCAGTGAAACGCCTCACCAACCGCGGCCTCGTCATCGAGAAGGACGGCAAGCAGTATTCCGTTGTAGGCACACTCATGAAGTAATTTCCCGCTCCGGCATGATATGCTCGATAATCCAGTCGGCAACATCTCCTTTCTTGCCACATTCGAGCAGTTGGGTTTGACAGAAGGATGAGAAGGTGAAGGTTGCAATATCCTTGCACTTATCAATCTTCGCCTTCCAATCATCGAGGGCATCGCTATCAGGAATGACAATCACCTTGCGATTGCGGAGGCATTCGAGCCTCTCGGGAGTGAGGTTGTTCTTGTTGC
>DCIW01000201.1:0-1739 GCA_002317225.1 Prevotellaceae bacterium UBA1716
ATTGACTTCTATTGACGATGGCATATCATCAGGCGACTCCCATTAACTATGGTTGACAACTATTATTGTGAAAGATTTTGTGGATAGTATTTGGAGATATGAAAAGAATATCGTACTTTTGCACACAATAAAGGTTAACATAAATAATTACGAAGATAATGAGCACTCAGAATATCATACAACTCATAAACCTGTACTTTGCTACCCAACCAGTAACGAAGGCATGGTTGTTTGGCTCATATTCAAGAGGAGAAGAAGGCCCGGATAGTGATATAGATATTCTTGTCTCGTATGATAAAGATGCGAAGATATCGCTTATGACCATATCTCGCATAGCATGCGGATTGGAAAATGTGCTTGGGTGTAAGGTCGATCTTGTAGAAGAAGGACATCTGAAACCTTTTGCAGTAGATAGTGTAAACCACGATAAAATATTGGTGTATGAGAGAACAAGTCAGAGATAAAGAGCGTTTGCAGCATATACTTGATGCAATAGACGACATCATAAGCAACAAAGATTCGTTCACTTTTAGAAGAGGCTAAATCCAACCCAATTATCTATTATGGATTCGTGAAAGAGGTTGAGATTATTGGTGAAGCCGTGTATATGCTTACAAAGGAATATCGCGTCTCTCATCCAGAGGTTGAGTGGAATGTTATCGAACATATGCGTCATGTGCTTGTTCATGGATACTACACCATTGATCCAGAACAACTATGGGACACCTTGCAGAATGATATCCCAGAATTAAAACCAAAAATCGAGCAGTTGTTGATTGATATTGAGTAAGGAAGACCCATGGAACTGGAACCTGATTCTTTCTGATTAATGCTCATCTTTGAATCATGTACCTATCACTTGACCCTCTCTAAAAATCAATTCCAACCTTGAAGAGTGCTACTCCAAAGTCATCAGAAATACTTATTGCAGACATACCTACATCGATGGCAAATCTCTTGCTCATTGCAAAACGATAGCCTGGAGTCAACTCTAAGAAGTAAGTGTTTGGCTTAGAAAAGCCATTATATCCAACTTTTGTGTCAAAGAAAAATCCACTGCGTGAATGTGTGTTGACACGGGCACACACGTATATTGGAATTAATGGTTCGTTCCAGTTATGGTCAAAAACGTATGCGACACCACCCCCAAGAAACCAATGGCCGTTGAACTGATATCCGTGGGTTGTGCTGAACAAAACGCCTGGATCAGCAGCTTTGTTAAATAGGCAAGGGCTCATTAAATCCACAAACCCACGATATCCCTTGCTTAAAGGACGTCTCTTCTGAGATGGTTTATCCACGTTATAATTGACCTCTTTGTGACTTTTGGCAGATTCCACTTTCAACACTTCGTTGGTGTTAAACACAAAAATACTTCTATCAACAGTCTTTAGCTTTATAGAGGAGTCTGGAATCATCTCCAAAATTTCACAGTTTATAATGCTACCATTCTTCAAATACACCTTATTTTGTGCAAATAACGATAATGGCAAAATAAGCAATAGGAAAATGATAATCTGTTTCATGCCTGTATGGATTGTTAATTATTTTGCACAAAAGTACGACATTCCCCCCACTTAACCAAACCATTCCATCAAAAAATATAAAAAGGGTCAAAAAAACAATCTCTTTCATCGGGCCATATCTACTGATTCGCCCAATATATTTACGAGTCTCCACCTTCTCCCTATTTGCACTTACGGTGTTTTTTTTGTCAAAGTAAAATGGCACATTAATTA
>DCIW01000201.1:1818-5633 GCA_002317225.1 Prevotellaceae bacterium UBA1716
CTTCTTTCATCGACCTCGTACAATCCGAGCACTGCACCCCGATACCACATAATCAATACTAAATTGATTATTCGTATCGTCCAAGAATTAATTTGTGGATTTTAAGTTAGCATTTATTTGACAATTTGGGCAAAAAGTATAAACTTTGCCGCGGATTACAGAATATGTATTCCGCGGCTTTTTTGCTATATTGAAAAAACACAGTTTATAAAATATTTATCTGGGGACTAAGGACCCCCATCATAAACAATGACTCACAACGCGGAAAGGGACGTCCGTTGTAACCGTGATGTGGGATTAGCTCCGGAGCTTTTGTTTCTGAAAATCTCTTGCAGAAATGAAAGCTAAACGTGAAGAGTTGTCAAGCGTGTATCAATTTGTGACAATCATTAAGGGGTTGCATCATTTTAGTGATGTGGCTGAGTATTTTCGTATCGATTCGAAAACGGAAAGGAAATTCCGCCAGGGTAAAGAAGTGCGTGAAGATGTGCTTAAGCATGTGCTGGTGACCCTTTTCAACGACATTGATGCTATGTATCTTGATGACTTGGAGAGTAATGGCGGTAAGAATGCCGTCAGATATTTGAGCATGGAACGCACCATCTTGAAGTGCTTTATTGAATGCGGAATGGGATAATAGGGGGGGATAATCCCAATTTCGGAATAACGAAAAAGAATAATCCCTACCTTTGCCACGTCAAAAGTCCAAAGGGGGGAAGATGACTGGCCAGCATCTGACTCCCGGACTAACAAATAAAAAGAAAAAGAATTATGGCAGAAGATAAAGGTTACAAACGCGAAACGGGTAGCATGTATATCTATCCAAATGGCGAGAAGATGTTTGTTCCGTGGCAACGGAAGAAGGAAGACGAAGGTCAAGGGCCGGTGAATATCGAACTGGTTTCGATTGGTAAGCACAAGATCTACGCAACGAAGCATCTCATCAAGATGGAGTTGTCGTTCCCACGGTGTCCGTTGGCGAAGGTTCCGGGTATGTTCATTCGCACCACTCAGAAACTCTTGTGTGCTCTGGTGAGCAGTAAGGTTGCAAGTAAGTTGTATGATGTGGCTGAATGCATCGAGGAAGAAGAATCGACTACAAGCGAGGAGAAGGAAGAAGAGTTCGATCCCGAGTATGACCGGTTTGGGTAATGTGTAATATGCGCAAAGCGCCATGTAAGAAAAACCTTATGAGAAACCGAACAAAAACATAAAAAAACAAACCATATTTTATGTTTAATCAGTTTCCATAAAATAATATGTGAGATTGTTTTTTCTTGTTTTTGTTCTGTTTCTATAATGTTTTTCTCATTGGCACGAAGTGCACCTTAAAATTAAATAAATATATATATGAACAAAATCAATTTCGCATTCTGCCCTTCCGTCAAGTCCCGCACAACGAAGGACTATACGTTTGAGCAGATAATGCAAGTGGCTCGCTCGGAGAAGGTGAGGCAGACTTGCAAACAGATTGTAGAGGCTCGTGATGCTGGCAATGAGGATATCGTGCCCGACCTGAAGAAGAGCCTGCCTTGCTGGGTGCCTAACCGCTCGTTTGGTGATGGCAATGCTATCAAGAAGAACACAGGAGTACCTTCGGGTGTGGTGGTGCTCGACTTCGATGCTCCGGAGAATTTCACGTTCGCAGAGCAGAAGCAATGGGCAAACGATCTTGCGGCAACGCTCAAGGTGTTGGTTCTCACCAACGACTTCGTGAAGAACCATCTGCTCCTTGCCCATTTCTCCCCAAGAATGAAGGGAGTGCATGCCTACATCGGTTGGGTGGACGGTTGCAAGACCATCGAAGAGTGTCAGGACAGATTCGTTGACGAGACGGGATTCCCTGCTTACGACCCAAGTTGTAAGGATAATTCGAGAAAGTCGTTTCTCGTGAGCGATGACATGTTCTTCTTCGTTTCGGAAGGCATGTACGACACAACAGCATTCGCGACAATTCAAAAGGAACAGGAAGACTTCAGCCCCCCGACCCCCCAAGGGGGCGGCCGTCCGGAGAGTAAGGGAAAGGGAAGCAGGAAAGCAAAGCCAACAACAACTACCTGTCTGAACACCTCACCCTCGGGGGAGGACGGGAGGGGGGCCGTAACTTACCCTACTGAGTATAATGGCATCCCTTACGAGAAGATTATCCATGCCCTCGTCAAGAAGATTTGTCGCAAGACCCAGCTTGATGCTTTCGGCAATCCTTCGCAAGGCAACCGCCATCTCACATGGTTGAAGATTGCTTCACAGTTGCGTACCATCTGCGACAACAATCCCGATTGGCTCTATCAGTTGGCTCCTCAGTGGGCATTCGATTCACCCGGCAATGATGTGATGCAGACTTGTACCTCGGCATGCGAAGAGAAGATGCCATACGGCATTCCGAAGAATCTGCAGAACGTGATCGATGAACTCTCCAAGGACTATGAAGAGGTGTATCAAGACGAGAACGACCGCAGGAACAAGATTAATATGTCGTGGCAACAGTCGTTCCGTGCAAGGTACAAGATGCCCGAACTCCCACCAATCGTCAAGGAGATTGTGAAGGGTTCGCCAAAGAACTATGAGGATGCTATGCTGCTCCACTTGTTGTCGATGTTCGGTGCAATGTGCTTCTCAAGGGTAAGGTCCGAATATCTTGACGGAGAGATGCACGCACCAAATATTCAGGTCGTAATCGAAGGACCTTGGGGGCAAGGCAAGGGCAAGTTTGAGAGTGCTTATGTCAAGCTCTTCGAACGTACCATCGAGCGAGACAAGATGAAACTCGAACTTGAGGCCGAATGGGACGAAAAGGCTGAACGCACTGGTGCCAACAAGGATTTGGCAGAGAAGATTCATCAGATCGTGCAGACTGCCGGTATAGGTATCACGAAGTCGAAGCTTGTGGATGTGCTCTGCGACAATCAGAAGGTGCATCTATATATGTTCGAGAGCGAGATAAAGGCGGTAACTTCTGCTCTCAAGACCGGTTACGGACTCACTTACGAGCATATTCGAAAGGCATTTGAGAATGGTATGGTGTATCAGAACACGAAGTCGCGCCAATCGAAAACCGGTATCTTCCCAGTGTTCTTCAACTATACCTTTACGGGCACTCCTGTAGATACGGAGAAGTTTATCGGCAAGGAACTCGAAGGTGGTACTGCGAGTCGTATTGCTTGGGCGGTGATTCCTGGTGCTGGTCGTGAACCCGAAAGGCTCTACATGCCGAAGGATGAAGAGTTGGAAAAGGTGCGTGACAAGATTGATATTTGGCAGACCAAGTATTGTTACGATACGGTCGAGGGCGAGGATGTGTCGGCAGAAGACTTCGAGGTCAATCTCGAATATGTCAACCGACAGTTGCACGATTGGCTGCTCACCCAGTGGGATCTCGGTGAGATTGAGAATAATCAGGCACGCAAGGATGCCCGTCTGCGTATGGGTTGCATCGCATTCCATTGTGCCATCGTTTGTGCTGCTCTATGGGGTTTCCCTACGGAGAAGGAGAAGGCACTCCGTCAGAAGGTTTGCGATGTGGCAAGGTATATCGCCACTCTCTGCATCGAGCGATTCCTGCATAAGTTCAGGGAGAGTCAGAACGAGCAGAACAAGCTCAACCGAAAGATGGAGCAGAGCAAAGAGTCTGGTTTCATTCTTGATTATCTCAAGCAGACTTTCACTCGTCAGGAGTTTATCGAGCAGATGGGAAAGATGGGCAAGTCGACCAAGACATCCAACATCACTACCACAATGTCCCGATTGAAGAAGGCGGGATTGATAGAAGAAACAAAGAAAAAGAATGTTTATAAAAGAATAAATTAAAGCCCCCC
>DCIW01000143.1 GCA_002317225.1 Prevotellaceae bacterium UBA1716
CTGTAATCGTAAGTTCAGGTGGTGAGGTAAGTGATGTAAAGAAGGTGGTTAGTCCAGTTCTCGTAAATGATGCTGACACAACTCTTCTCCACATCGACTTCTCATTCGACACACTCAAGCTTGGTGGTTCGGCATTTGCTCAGTCACTCGGTAAGGTAGGTAGTGATGTTCCTACTGTAAAGAATGGTGAGTACTTCCGTGATGCATTCCTTGCTGTAAACGAACTCGTTAAGGATGAGAAGATTCTTGCAGGTCACGATATCTCTGCCGGTGGTCTTATCACCACTCTCCTCGAAATGACATTCGCAAATAAGGAAGGCGGTATCGAGGCAAACCTCAAGGGTATTGCTTGTCCAGACCCTGTAAAGGTTCTCTTTGCTGAAAACCCTGGTGTTGTCATTCAGGTAAAGAATGCTGACTTGGAAGAAGTAGTGAAGTTCCTTGATAAGCAGGGCATTGGTTGTATCGAAATTGGTAAGCCAATTGCTGAACGCGTAGTCAAGGTTAAGAAGGATGGTCGCACACGCACATTCGATATTGATAAGCTTCGTGATATTTGGTACAATGCTTCATATCGTCTTGACACTAAGCAGTCGTTCAACGGTATGGCTAAGGAGCGTTACCAGAACTATAAGAATCAGCCAATCGAGCATAAGTTCAATGCTGACTTCACAGGTAAGCTTGCTCAATATGGTCTTACTGCTCGTCCAACAAACTGTGGCAGTCGTCCAAAGGCAGCAATTATCCGTGAGAAGGGTACAAATGGTGAGCGTGAAATGGCTTACTCACTCTTCCTTGCAGGATTTGATGTGAAGGACGTTATGATGACTGACCTCGTGACTGGTCGTGAGACACTCGAAGAAGTGAATATGATTGTCTTCTGTGGTGGTTTCTCTAACTCCGACGTACTTGGTTCGGCTAAGGGATGGGCAGGTGCATTCCTCTTCAACCCTAAGGCAAAGGCTGCTCTCGATGCGTTCTATGCTCGTGAGGACACACTTTCACTCGGTATCTGTAATGGTTGTCAGTTGATGGTAGAACTTGGTCTCCTCAACAATACTCATGCTGTAACTGATGCTAAGGATTATGCTCAGATGCTCCACAACGTCAGCCATAAGTTCGAGTCTGGTTTCGTAACTCTTCAGATTCCACAGAACGAATCAGTTATGTTCAAGTCGCTCTCAGGCAACAAACTCGGTATTTGGGTTGCTCACGGAGAAGGAAACTTCCGTCTTCCAAAGGCAGAAAGCGAGTACAACGTAATTGCTAAGTACAACTACTCTGGTTATCCAGCTAACCCTAACGGCTCTGATTACGATGTAGCAGGTATCTGTTCTGCAGATGGTCGTCATCTCGCTATGATGCCACACCTCGAGCGTGCTATCTTCCCATGGCAGCAGGCTAACTACCCAGCAGATCGTCGCAAGGATGAAGTAACTCCTTGGATCGAGGCATTCGTGAATGCAAGAAAGTGGGTTGAGAGTAAAAAGTAAGAGCCCCACCTAACCTCCCCCAAGGGGAGGAACTGAGGATACTACATAAAGGTTGTATACCTTATTATATATAGGAAAGCAGCACTCGAAAGTTTGAGTACTGCTTTCTTTGTCTATAAACCCACGAATTTGTAACACTAATTTCCTTAATGTGACGCGTGACGCGTTACACTAAACCGAACATGAGGGTGCAGACGTGATGATTGTGTCCTCTTGTGGGAGGTGGATGAGGGGGAGGTGGGGATAGTTTGGAACCTTGTTGTTTTGCTGTAAGAAGTTTACGAAATTCATTGCCAAAAGTACTTTTGGGGGCGAGAGAAGATAGTTGGAACGCTACAAAATGATGGTAATCTGCTCGTTTTTGCTTGGGGGAGTGTAACGAGGCATACCTTTAGCAGTATATGTTGTGTTGTGTTTGAGAGCACCTCATTTACACTATATCATTCATTCTTAACACTTTAAGCACTTTTAGCTAAGTGTTGCATACAAAGATAATGAACAAAAGCGTAACGCGTCACGCGTCACATTAAGAAAAATAGTGCTGAAAAGGGATAAAAGGAAAAAATCTTCGAAAATTTTTGGTAAATATATATAGTACATATTATATGTATATATTACCATCTTTTCTCTATATAGAAGCAGTCTTTCTGCCCTGTCCTTTCGTCATCTCTTGTCATGCACCACCACTAAAATCCTTAATGTGACGCGTGACGGTGTGACGCTTTAGCATTATAGCAAAACACACCCTTATGTTTCACCCTTCTCTCCTCGATAACCTCTGCAACTCTCCTAAATGTGTCGCTAATGACAAAAGGGTAACAAAGTCATCTCAACCTTATATTTTTGCTTTCTTAACCCATTGATACATAATATTATATAACAATATTCTTTTCTTATTATATAATATGTGCACGAGCGTCACACCGTCACGCGTCACATTAAGAAAATTACCCATACTCATCTGACCACAAATCACAGACCAAAATGAAAAGCTCAAGACTTATAATCTATTTCATGTTTTTTTCAATTATCGCACGAGTGAGAGATTTGGACATAACCGAGCGGTTGATAAGTCCCAGAGTACCAATTACTTGATTGAGAGTATCGATGCAAGCATAGTCCATAGGTATGATTCCAATACCACGATTTGTGGTGTCTGCTTCAAGGAGAGAGAGCAATTTTGCGTTGGTTCTTGATGCATTTTCAGCATAACCAATAGCATTCATTTTTGGGGAAGAGAAACCTGATGTATGATTGATAATCCATACGTTTGCATCATCTGGAACTTCAATCGCAGACTTATACATAGCCTCAACAGCATGGAGTTTTTCATTAATACGTTCGCCAATAGTATTGTAGAAGTCTTGCACATAAAGTCTTGTGGTCAAATCGTTTATGTCGACTTTTCGAGCATTCGACTTTTCGATATTTGGACTGAGAATAAGCGTGCGTTCAGCAATCGAATCGATATGTGTGTACTCTTCTGTTCCTTCATCCATCCAACTGGTTAGAGCACCACAAACAGGCTCTCCATATTCCGTTTTGCTAATCAGAAGAACCTTTCCACGCGCATCCTTAAGGCGAATATCAGGACGAAAATCAGCAAACAAATCCTTGTATTTTGCATCATGAAGTGTAGATTGCATTGCCTTGGACCATTGTTCCTTGATGTTTTCATCCATATCCCCACCATCATATTGAATCTTCATGATGACAGTTTCTGAAGAGTGTGCTGAAAGATAGTTGCTCAATTTATCAAGCACTTCAACGAATGTGAGATTGATGGTTGCTGTACGATGCGATGTCTGCAAAACTACATTATCAGAATCTCCACAAAGCACCAAACGAACATCAAAATAACGTAAACCACCTACAAGTTGCTCATCTAAAGTGGCAATTTGAGTGGTGTAATCATCAATGTATTTAGGATCGGTAAAACCACAACCACTTAAGGCATCATGAGTGCCAGGAATGGATAGCTTGCACAGCCTTATTGTGTCGTTAAGTACTGACATCCAATTATCTAATTCCCAATCGCTATTTGCTGTTTTAGGAGATAATTGGCACGACACAAAGGTGATGCAAGCAAATAATATGATTATGATTTTTGCTTTTTTCATCAATTGAATAAGGGTGGGTTTATTCCTCGGGTGTCAAGTTAAAGATTTTTTTTGTCAAGAATTGCAACTTAATTTGACACCCTATGTTTTATATACTTTTCGATTATTCTTCCCATGTAAGAAGTTCGCTCCACAAGTTTTGCATTATATAAAATAGGTGCAGAGACTGAGCCCTTGATGGCATCATCACCTATTTCTACATAACATTCGTCCCAAAGACCTGAGTCGATGAACGATTGATGGAGCTTCGAACCGCCCTCTACAAGGAGAGTCTGAATGCCATCTTCGTAGAGTTTGGTGAGCATCGTTGGGACATTTCCAACTAGACGTTCAAAAACCGAATCGGGATTGATTACAAACGAAGGATCGTTGCTAACTACATATTTCTTAGGGTTTTTGCCATACCACTCGCGAGTGTTAAGACTTGGATTATCAGTATCGTAAGTATGTCTTCCCACGAGAATGGCTTGATGTTCAGCACGACGCTTATGGCACACCATTTGAGTGTAAGGAGTGGAGATGTGACCATCAATAAAACCATCAGCCGATTGAGCCCATTTGAGTGTTACGAGAGGTCGCTTTTCTCCATGAAACGTCATAAAACGCTTGTTGAGAGCCTTACATTCCTCTTCGAGCACACCAACTGTCACCTCAATTCCTGCATCACGAAGGCGCTGAATTCCACGACCTTGAACCTTCGCAAACGGATCCTGACAACCTATCACACAACGCTTAAAGCCTTTCGACACAAGCAAATCAGCACAAGGAGGAGTCTTACCGTAATGACTGCATGGCTCAAGACTCACATAAATGGTGCTCTCCCTTAGCAAATGCTCATCTTCCGGACGAACCGAAGCACAAGCATTCACCTCAGCATGCCCTTCTCCACAACGTACATGATAGCCCTCACCAATTATCCTACCCTCATCCACGGTCCGTTGTCCGTTGTCCGTTGTCCGTTGTCCAAAATACACAATCACCGCTCCCACCATCGGGTTTGGTTGAGAGTTCTGCCTTCCATTTTTAGCCAATTGGATGGCACGCATCATATATTTTTCGTCTGTAGTCATAAGCTTATAGTTTTATTTTTTGCAAAGTTACATATTTTTCATAACTTTGCAACTAACAATTAACAAATAACAAATAACAATAAGGAAAAACAGTGAGCGACGGTAATTTCAATAGACAACTTCTCCCCAAGACTGAGCTTGCATCGGGTCTCCGTGCAGGCAAAGCACAGATGCGTGCCAAGGCAGAACAAGCATTCAGCGCCTTTCTCGATGAAGAGATGAGTGATTTGTCTGCTGAGCAAAAGAAAGAAAAATTGCAGAAGTTTATGGATATGCTGAGAAATTAAAGGGTTTCGCAGCATATTTTTATATATTTTTTTGCTTATATCCTTTAAATTAACTATTTTTGCACAATTATAAGGCACAGGACAACTGTCCTTAAATCTGACGAAAACAATAACAACAAATATTTTTAATAACTTAAATTCAAAACATTTTATGTGGTTATGTAACTCTTCAATCGGAAGAAAGGTGATCATGTCAGTATCAGGTACTGCCCTCATCCTCTTCCTTACGTTCCATGGATGCATGAACGTAGTTGCTCTTTTCAGCGCGAGTGCATACAATCAGATTTGTGAATTGCTCGGTTCAAACTGGTATGCAATTGCTGCTACTTGCGGTCTTGCTGCCCTTGTAGCTATTCACATTATCTATGCATTCATCCTCACAATCCAGAACCAGAAGGCTCGTGGTAACAACAAGTATGCTATCACAGACAAACCTGCAAAGGTTGAGTGGGCAAGCCAGAACATGCTCGTTCTTGGTATCATCGTTGCTCTCGGTCTTCTTCTTCACCTCTTCAACTTCTGGTACAACATGATGTTCGCAGAAATCGCAGAGATTCAGAACAACATCGACCCAGCAGATGGTTTCGGTTGGATTAAGGAAACATTCTCTAACCCAGTTTATGTAGTTATCTACCTCATCTGGATTGCTGCAATCTGGTTCCACCTCACACACGGTTTCTGGTCAGCTATGCAGACTCTCGGTTGGTCTGGTCATATCTGGTTCGAGCGTTGGAAGTGCATCGGCAACATCTGGTCAACAGTTCTCATGGCTATGTTCGCTATCGTTGCTATCGCATTTGCTGTCTGCCCTGACTGTCTCGGCGGTTGCGAAGGTAAGGTTCTTCCATTTGAGATGGCATTTTAATTAATATTTAGTTTTTAAGTTTTTCAGTTTATAAGTTTTTATGTTTTAAATGGCCTAAGGAAGTTTATTGCATTGAACGAAAGGTGTTTACTACATAGAACGGAAAAACTCAAAAACTCAAAAACTCAAAAACTCAAAAAAATTATGGCAATCAATATAGATTCTAAAATTCCTGAGGGACCAGTTGCTGAGAAATGGTCAAACTATAAGGCACACCAGCG
>DCIW01000232.1 GCA_002317225.1 Prevotellaceae bacterium UBA1716
ATACGGTTCTCCCAGTCACCACCATAAAGAGCGTGAGTGATAGAACGGTCGAACTCAGAGTTCATATCGTTGTCTGTGTCAAGGAGATAAAGCTTAACACGACCAACATTTACACGCCATACGAGAGCGTGAACAGTATAGTTGTTGTAAGGAACGTCGATTACAACCTGGTTGCCGTTCTCATCAAGTTCGCGCTCGATTGGAAGAGTTGGGAACTGCTGAGCTTCGTAGTTTGCAATCTGCTGACCTTCCATAGAAAGAGTCTGTGTGAAATAACCATAACGATAAAGGAAACCAACAGCGCAGAAGTCGATGTTAGAGTCTGATGCTTCCTTCACGTAGTCACCAGCGAGGATTCCGAGACCACCAGAATAGATCTTAAGCACGTGGCTAAGACCATACTCCATACAGAGGTATGCTACAGATGGACGCTTTGAGTCTGGCTCAACATCCATGTATGCACGGAACTGCTTGTAAAGCTTGTTTACACGATCAACGATCTTCTTGTCAGCAGCAAGAGCCTCAAGCTTCTCATAATTCTCGCGAGCGAGGAAAAGAACAGGATTCTGCTGAACATCGTGCCAAAGTTGTGAGTCCATCTCATTGAAGAGGTGACCACATTCGTTGTTCCAAGAAAACCACAAGTTGTGTGCAATCTCGTCGAGTGGCTTAAGAGCCTCAGGAACTGATGTGCGTGAGCTAACAGTACGCCAATTGGCTGTATTAGCATTGCTTGCTTTAATTCTCATAATAATTGTTATTTAAAAAGTGAATTTATTTTTATTTAATTCTTTCGTCACGTTTTGCGATAGCCTTATCATAAGCTTCGTAATAGTATGTGATGAAATGCTTCCAAAGTGCTTTTTCTGCAATCTTCTCAGCAGCCTTGCGAGCAGCGTTTACCTGCTTAGTGTCGAACTGAGAGAACTTGAGGATTGTGTCCTTGATTGTATTGCTGACTTCATCAAAGTTGTAGTCGCTACGGTGGATAGTCTTCACACCATCTTCGATTTCGCTTGGAGCACCCTTAACTTCGTTTGCCCAAAGACCGAAACCAGCAAGATCTGTAGTGATACAAGGAACATGGAAAGCAACACTCTCAAGTGGAGTATATCCCCATGGCTCATAATATGATGGGAACACAGTAATGTCGCAACCAATGATGAGGTCATAATAATGCTTGTTGAAAATGCCATCAGCACCATCGAGATAACAAGGTACGAAGATTACCTTCACCTTGTCCTCTGGCACATTATGAACATTGAGCCAGTTGAGTTGTCCCATCACTTTGTCGCCCCATGGCTCGTGGAGTTCGTGAGTGATACGTGGGTCACCGATTGGAGAAAGTTCTGCCTGAGAAGTTGCCTTCTTAGCTTTTGACTTTTCAGCCTTAGCCTTAACTGTAAGAGTTGACTTGAGGTCTTCACGAGCATCCTTCATCCATGCAGGAACCATAACGAATGCAATAACGTTCTTCTCAAGAGTTTCGTCCCAACGAAGTCGGTTCATAGCATCAACATAAACGTCGATACCCTTATTCTTATACTCATAACGACCACCTGTAGAAACGATGATTGTATCATCACCAAGTTCTGTGCCCATAAGGGTGTTTGCTACATTGAGGAGAGTCTTGCGTGCTTCCTTACGTGCATCGTTGAATGCCTTGACAGGAGAAGGAACAAAGCTGTTCTCAAAACCGTTAACGAGGATTTCGTCTGGTTCTTTGTCAAGAAGTTCCTTACATTCAGTACCTGTGATTTCGCTAACTGTAGTAAAGCAGTCCACGTTGTGTGCAGCTTGCTTTTCCACACTATGCTTTGCTTCCACATTGAGTTCGTTAGCCATCTGATCGCCGTTGTAAGCTGTGAGATAGTCATAGAGAGGTTTGTTGTTGCCTGCAATCGAACGACCAATTGTAGTAGCATGTGTAGTGAAGATTGTAGCAATCTCAGGTACATACTTATTTATATATAAAGCCGCGAGACAAGTCTGCCACTCGTGAGCCTGAAGCACTGCATTGTCTTTTGCAGTAAGTTTAAAGAAGTTGTAATATGACTCAACCACCTTACCTGCAGCCCAAGAGAAAGTGAGACTGTCGTCGTAGTCGCCATAAGCATGGAGAGAATCAACGCGATAGTTATCCCATGCCCAACCGAAAATTTCGTTCTTCTGTTCCAAGAATGGCTTATAATCTACAAGAACTGCGATAGGTTCGCCAGGAATCTGCCAACGACCCACACGAATGTTAAGTCCATCAGCACATGCCTGCTTACGCCATGCAGCGAGCAAAGTCTTACTCTCCTTGAAAAGTGGATTCTTCTTTTCAGCCCAGAAGTCTGGTCCAATAAAAATAACCTTGTCTTTCAGCTGATCCTGAAGTGTTTTAGCACGTGTTGAAAGAACGGTATATATACCTCCATTCTTATTACATACTTCCCAACTTGTTTCGAATATGTATCCTGGAGTCAATGCCTTTTTACTCATATTTCTACTATGAAAGAATTGTCTTTTTACCTTATCAATTTCTAAATCGCCGGCAAAGATACGCATTATATTTCAAATATAAAAGAGTGTGTTAAAGTTTTTTAAATATAAAAGTAGCATTTTTATGTCAACTGGCAACGCATATATTTAATAATGCAAAGTAGAGTGTACAACACTTTCAAATGAAGTACACTCCACAAAATGTATAAAAAAAACGAAATTTTTTATTTTATCCTACACTCATACACCTTTTTTGAACGTAAATCAAAATAAAATCATGACAAACATACACCTTCATCCTATCATATGTCCAAAAATATAAGGACGAATATGGTTTTGCCACAATTTGGCAAACTTTTGCCATCAGTGTGGCAAAGTTTTGCCAAATTGTGGCAAGACACCTAACTACCCTATGAGTCAATGCGTTTGAGCGTATTTTGCCAAAAAGGCATTATTGTCTTTAAAAGGTGTAGGAGTGTAGGATAAAATTAAAAATTTTGAAAATTTTCTAAACTTCACGAGCCTTAAAACCGATCTCTTCTATTGCTTGGATTATAGCAGCTTTATCAAGGTTTTCACCTATCACTTTTGCTTTGCTCGATTGCAAATCAACCTCAACTTCCTCCACTCCATCGCAACTTCTAATCACCTTTTCCACATTTGAACGGCAATGATTGCAAGTCATTCCTTTCACTTCAAAGATTACTGTTTCATCTTCGGCACAATCGGCTTGGCAATGATCGTCATGATGAGAATGTCCACCGCAATGACAGTGTTCTCCACCTTCTTCATGACCACATCCATGCCCACATGAACAAGTCTCTTTATGTTGTAATTTCATTCGAACTACATTAAGGAGCAAAAGGGCAAGAAGCACTGTGCACCCCCATTGGAACCAACTTGTCTCTTCATGGCAACATGCATCGCTACCTACGAGTGCAGAAGTAAACCAATCACGAGGCAAAAGATAATCTATCACATATCCAAATGCAATAGCTCCAAAAATAATACTAAAAAGATAAAGCACGAGTGATTTTTTGCCTAACACCTTATTAATAACCAGGATGCTTGCGGCATTACTTGCAGGTCCTGCCATCAAAAGTACTAATGCTGCACCAGGAGTCAAACCCTTCAACATCAGAGCTACTGCAATAGGAATGCTACCGGTAGCACAAAGGTACATAGGAATGCTAATACAAAGCACAAGAAGCATGGACATAAACGTGTTGTCCTTGAACATAGCAAAGAGCGAATCGGGTACAAATATAGTGATAAGTCCCGCGATGACCAATCCGACAACGAGCCACTTGCCGATATCTTCCATCATTTCGATAAAGCCAAACTTGAGGGCTTCAATCAACTTATCAAAAAAGGTAAGATGCTCCTGCTCGCTAAAATCGCGTGCTCTTCGCTGTCCGTTGTCCTTTGTCCGTTGCTCGTTGTCGTTTACCATTTTCCCTTCCTCATCAAACATATTCACGAACTGCCCTCCAAGGATAGCGGTAAAAAGAGCTGAAATAGGACGAACGATTGCGAATGGCAACCCCATTAATGAATAAGTGGCAAAGATGCTATCAACACCTGTCTGGGGAGTGGCTATGAGGAATGAAACCACTGCACCTTTTGATGCTCCTTCGCGGCGCAAGGACATGGCTGTAGGTATCACTCCACATGAACACAACGGGAGTGGCACACCAAAAATGGCAGCACTTAATACGGAGCGGAAAGATGAGCCGCTGAGATACTTCGCATAAAAACTGTTAGGTATGAATGCGTGCATTATACCCGCAATCAGAAATCCCAGGAGTAAGTATGGCGACATTTCGTTTATTAGTTCTAATACTTCTTCCATAACTTTGATTCTTTTGTTAGTATTTTTATTTCGTGTGCAAAGGTACAAGAAAAGAAATGCAACTCAATTGCAAAAAGCAAAAATAAACAAAAAAGTTGGCACATATTTATCCTATTAAATAAATAATGTGTACTTTTGCAATAGAAAACCACAAAACAATGAATACACCAGAAGAATACCTCACCCAACATGGGGTAAAACCCACATCAGTCCGCATACTCGTATGGAAGGAAATTTGCCACAGAAACAAAGCATTCACACTGAGTGATGTAGAGAATGCTTTGACAGACATGGATCGTTCTTCAATATTTCGAAGTCTGCGCTTATTTACTGAGCATCATCTCCTGCATGAAATTGATGATGGCACTGGTATGCAGAAGTACTGTCTGTGCAGATGCGAAGATAATCATCATGTCAATCACGTGCATTTCACATGTACTGAATGCGGCCAAACTTACTGTTTGACAGATTATGCAATACCTATCGTCGAACTACCCGAGGGATTCATCTCAAAGAATATAGAGTACGTAATCAAAGGGATATGCCATAAGTGCAGCAAGTAGTAAGCAGACATACAACAATTAACAATATGTAATACCAAAAGCGCCAGCCATAGATTCAAACATCTACGTCTGGCGCAAAAATAATGCGATATATAAAACTTTAGTTTTCTAAATTAGTAGAGATAGTCTTCTTCGCTACCACCCTTCTCACTTTCTTTACGATGGAGGTCGTACCAACCAACTTCGCTTGAAGCACTGTACTGGTCGAGATTTTTCACCCACTCCTTGAAGTATCCATAACCCCACTCAATCTGCTGCTCTTCCTTCATCCAACGAACTGTATTTGGAACACAAATCTTCTGTGGAGCATTGATCTTATCTGGACTGAGGTAATTCTTCATATTTGCATTTGCTCCCCTAATCTCATGAACTTCGCCATTGTTTACCACATAGATTGGAATATCATCAGGATTGATTGATTCGAGTGTAACATGATAGTTTGCAATAGCAGATGTAGCTGTACCGAAACCAACATTTACAGGCATGTTAGTTGGATTGTTACCTAAGAGATTATGAATCTCATAAAACTCGTTGTCTGCAGAAACTCTAGGATCCTTACCAACATAAATTGGCATTGTACCACCAGCAGCACGGATAGTGATTGTAGCGTCTACTACAGGATTGCCCGAATGGTCGTTATTAAAGTTTTCTACGCTGCGCGTATTATAAGTGACATCAAATACAACATCATTGAAGTCAAAGTCGTATGTATTACCAAGGTCCTCACACAAAATTCGTCTAGAGAATGGAGTGTTATCAATTGGTTCAGCAGGAGTGAGCTTGAGAATCCAGTTGCTGTAATAGCCATCAAAATCCTTCTTCACATACTTCTTTGCAGTTCCAGCCTTGTGACCATATTCATCATCCTGGCCGAATGTCTCTTCTGTCTTATAGAATTCGTAGTCGAATGCAATATAATAACCATCATATTCACGACCAGACTTACCCGTGAATGTAAGGTGAACAAGCACGTAATTGTTACGCCATGTGTCATCATTCGAATAGTGTGTTACAAAATCTTCTGTACCTGCCGAAGTGTAGAAGTCGCACATACGGCGCTTAGTGGTTACAGTATTTCCATTTGCATCCTTGAAACCGTCAGCAGTATATGGATTGTCCATATCCATCGAAACCTGCTTCACACTATGCAACTTGTTCGATGCGCCACTATTGAAATTGTAAATATGATCATAATTATTCCAGTCGCCAGTTGCTACCTCCATCGACTTACATCTAAGCTGGTCATAACCAAAGTCGTTCATCTTTTCTTTTGTCACAACCCAGTCCTTTGCATTGTTGTTGTCGAAGAAGAAACGAGTGACCTGATCATCTACTGTACCATCAGCATTACGGTCGAAATCAGAAGAAACTTCCTGAATGTAGAAGTCAGTACAATGTACCACTTGTGTTGATGGCTTATAATGAGTACGGAACCAACAAGATACATACTCAATCTCTTCATCAGTGACATCACCAGCAGGAACGCCATTATACTTTTTGCTTTCGTCAAACTCGTAATAATGATTATCTCCGCCCAACGAATAACCACCATTAACAGTTTCACCATTACATTGATAAATGTCCGGGAAACCAGGAATAGTCAAATGATAGATAGACTCCCATTCGTTCTTGTTTGGAACGTTACCACGAGTGCTCAATTCACCAGTAATAGGGCCAAATCCCCAATTGTGATTAGGATCGATTTGTCCATATCGATCAACGAAGTTCTTGGTGTAAACACTTTCTAATTCCTGATGTTTGAATTCAACTGAATCAAAACCATTGTCATAGTCAGAACATGACATGACACTAATAGCGGCAACAGCCACTAAACTAAAATTTCTAATACGCATTTTAAGTTATCAGTTCTTGTTTACAACAGCACTACATATTATGTAAGTTATCAGTACAAATGTGCTGTATGAAAGTTAATCCTTATTTACCTTAAGTACAAATTTTATGACGCAAAGATAGTGTATTTTGTTCATTATGCGTATAAAATTTCCGAAAAATATCATTTTTACTACGAAAATAATTCAAAGCAGTACACTTTCATGAGAAATATTGTATATTCATTACATTTTTACACTGTTTGCGCACACAGAATACATTTCGAACATCAAAAAGCACCAACTGCTGACAATTAGTCAACGGCTGGTGCCAAATTACTTATGTTTGTAGTATCTTTTCGGAACTACTTAACTGCGCTTATGATATATGTGTATGTGTAATCCTTCCAAGGCATCTGGTACTCGTTGCGTGGCCATGCACCCCAAGAGTTTACACAACCGATACCCATTGAGCGAGCAGAGATGTGGACATCATTGAATGGCTGTGGAACGAGATCGCCTGAGTGGAACTGCTGCTTGTCGCGAGTTGGTTGAAGATCATGTTCTGTGTAAGGAAGCGCCTGACATTCGAGTGCTTCTGTACCTTCGAAACGGAGTCCGAGACCATTATTGTTAGTCATCTGCCAATAACGAACACCAGTCTTTGTGCCTGATTCCTGTGGACGAACATATTCTGGCCAATACTGATCAGCAACCTTCTGATTCCAAATGCCAACGAGAGTGGCGTTGTTGCGGTCGATATAGTTTTCACCAGGACCTTCACCATAGTACTTGATATTCTCGTACTGCTTCTGGAGCTGGAGGTTCATGCCGTAACGGAGCATCTGTGGCTTTTCCTTTGCATCAGGATTAACTTTGAGAGCCTGAGTAACGATGAGTTTGCCAGCAGGAGTCATAGTGTAAGTGAGAGCGAGAGAAGCATCAACACCACGCATTTCATAATTAACAGTAACTACATAGTTTGATCCATCTTGCTTGATATCGAACGACTTCTTGTTGAGACGAACATTCTGCCAAGCAGCAAGGCGGTTCTGCATACCTGCACCGTAATCGTTGTCTGTTGGAGCACGCCAGAAGTCTGGTACGAGTTCTGAATCATCCTGAGTAATCTGTTCGCCATTTACATCGATGTAAGCAATATTACCACTCCACTTAGAGAATGTAACTGCAAGTCCGTTAGCTGAGAGAACTGCATATTCGTGACGATCATCAAGTGAAACTGAAGGAGCAGCCGCCTTTGACTTCTTATTTACAACTGGTTGAGCGGCAACTTCTTCTACCTTTGGATAAGCATAGTCAGTAAGTTTGAATTCTTCGTGAGCAATGCATTCGCCTTTCTTCTGGAGCTTAGTATCTTCATCAAGGATGTATTCAACGCGAACAATCACTTCCTTTCCGCTTGTTCCATATTCGCCAGCCATAGCCTTACCGATTTCTTCGATAGTAACAACCTGACGACCCTGTGGAACAATACGCATACGACCTACATTCTGTGTGCCTGTAGCAACTGCTTCACCATCAGCAAGAATAGTGTACTTCATCATGACACCCCAAATTGGAGTGAAGAAGTTCTCGTTGTAGATTTCAACATCGCCAGTCTTGATATCCTTGATTGTTGTCCAGATGTTCTGATAGCAATACTTGATTTCATAAGCATGTGGATGTGGAACACGGTCAGGAGAAATCATACCGTTACAGTTAAAGTTATTGTCTGATGCAGGGAAACGACCATAGTCGCCACCATAAGTCCAAATTTGCTTGCCAGTAACCTTTGACTTACCACGGAAGCCCTGATCGATGTAATCCCAAACATATCCACCCTGATATTTAGGATACTTGCGGATAATGTCCCAATATTCCTTGAGACCACCACCTGAGTTACCCATTGTATGGCAGTATTCACACTGGATAAGAGGCTTCTGATACTTGTCATTTTCACAATAGTTGATATTGCCTTCATAACCTTCGTACATAGGACAATAGATATCTGATGCACGACCTTCACGATGAGCCTGCTCGTACTGACATGGACGAGATGGGTCGTAAGCCTTTACCCAATCGTAAGCATCTTCGAAGTTCTTACCATAACCTGATTCGTTACCAAGTGACCACACTATGATAGCAGGGTGATTCTTCAAGACGCGAAGGTTATGTTCCTGGCGTTCAATGTGCATATCGTGGAAACGTGCATCCTTTGAGAGAGATTCCTTACCATAACCCATACCATGACTTTCGATATTTGATTCAGCAGTAAGGTAGATACCATATTCATCGCAAAGCTGATACCAACGTGGATCGTCAGGATAATGACAAGTACGAACAGCGTTACAGTTGAGTTGCTTGAGAACCTGAATGTCCTGAACCATACGGTCAACGCTTACTACATAACCACCATCTGGGTCGAGTTCGTGACGGTCAGCACCCTTGATAAGGATAGGTTGGCCATTGACAAGAAGTTGGGCATTCTTGATTTCAACCTTACGAAAACCAACACGCTGTGGGATAACTTCAAGAGCCTTATTTCCATCATAAAGATAAGTATAAACTGTATAGAGAGAAGGAGTCTCTGCAGTCCACTTAGCAGGTGATGGGTAGTCAATATTGATTGTGGCAGTACCATCAGCAGCAATTGCTTCGGGAAGGAGAGTCTTTGGAGTGACATCTGTGCCCTTTGGGTCAACGAGCTTAACGACTACACGTTTGCCAGCAGCAGCCTTTGAAGCAGTTACCTTGATGTTGAGTTTACCATCCTTATAATTATTAACAAGGTCAGGAGTGATGAAAAGGTCTTCGATATGTGCCTGAGGACGTGCATAAAGGTAGCACTCGCGAGCAATACCACAAAGACGCCAGAAGTCCTGATCTTCGTTCCATGAACCATCACACCAACGCATAATCTGCATTGCGATAAGGTTCTCCTTTCCTGGAACGAGATACTTAGTAACATCAAACTCAGCAGCAACCTTTGAGTCTTCCGAATAACCTACATATTTCCCGTTAATATAAACCTCAACGTTTGACGTTGCAGAACCGATATGCATCACCACATTCTGACCCTTCCAATCAGCAGGAATAGTGAATGACTTACGATAAGTACCCACATGATTTCCCTTGTCCTGAACTGTAGGTGGCTGTCCTACCCAGTCAGAGCGCCATGCATAGTGATTGTTTACATAGATTGCATCTCCATAACCATTGAGTTCCCACATACCAGGCACAGGCATTGTACCCCATTTTGAGTCGTCAACTTTAGTTGAATAATAGTCTTTGAGACGCTGGTTTGCACTTTCTACCCAATTGAACTTCCATGTTCCTTCAAGTGAGAGATAGCGACTTGAGTTAGCTTTCGCATTAGCACGAGGGCCATTGTCCTTCATTGCGAGACCTTCATTCTCGTATGCAAAGAAGTCTGCACGATTCT
>DCIW01000073.1 GCA_002317225.1 Prevotellaceae bacterium UBA1716
ATCGAATAGGCATACCCTTTGTCTTCATTTACAAAGGTTTCGATGTTGATATTCCTTGTGTTTTCGGGTGAGAGAACAGACTTCATGTCATCATTTATGCCTTCGCCCGTGAGTTTGAGGAGTGCTTCTTTCTTGGTCCAGAGTTTGATAAACTCGGTTAGGGGAGCAGAAGATGCATGGATTTGTGCTTGTTCCTCTTCGCTCATCGTGTAGGAGATGAGGCTTTCGTTACCTCGGTCAATCATCTCTACATCAACTCCTACCGGACTATCCGATACATAACACATAACAGCCTTTTTGCAATGGCTCATATTGAAATGTATGTCCTTGTGACCGATGATGAAAGGTTTGCCATGCTCACCATATTCGAATACGGGCATTTCTGTAATGCCATATTCTTCTTGCAAGCCTTTGCAAAGCAACTGATACACCAAGACACACGTCTTGCGTCCAAGTGGAAACTTGAACTTGAGTGCCTGCTCCCTTCGTTGGCCGGGTAGGGTGTTTATGAGTTGGTTCACCTCAGCATCACTTATTCTGTCTATGTCGTCGAGCAGATAGAGCATAAATCGTTGATTTATGATGCAAAGATAATGACTTTTATCTAAATCTTAACTCTTAATTCTTAATTCTTAATTAAAAATTGTATCTTTGCACAAACTAAACACCTATTTTTTAATGAAAAGACTTATTGCACTATCAATTATCACAATCTTGGGCTCTTCTTTTGCTTTCGCCCAAGAACACAATCCTATCAAAGTAAACCAAGTGGGATACTACCCAAATCAGGAGAAGACTGCTGCTGTGGAGAAGTCTGCAGAGGCTAAGAAATATACCTTGACTGATGCAAACGGAAAGGTTGTTTGGAAAGGAAAGGGCACTCGTAAGGCTGTTTCGCATTGGTCGGATAAGGAACGCGAAATCGTTGACTTCTCTTCTGTTACCACTCCAGGCGAATACACTCTTACTGCTGGCAAACTTACCCAAAAAGTTATCATCAAGGCTAAGGCTTTGGAGGATGTTGCCATTGCTGGTATGAAGGCATTCTATCTTCAGCGAACTGGCGAACCAATCCTTGAACAATATGCTGGCAAATATGCTCGTCCTGCCGCTCATCCCGACACTTGTGTGTATGTCCATCCTGCTGCAGCAACAGAGGCTCGTCCTGCGGGTTTCAAACTCAGCAGTCCTGGTGGTTGGTATGATGCTGGCGATTTCAATAAGTATATTGTGAATAGTGCTTTCTCTCATGGTATCATGTTCGCTGCATACGAAATGAATCCTGAGTATTTCAATGCAATGAAACTTAATATCCCTGAGAGCAACAACTCCACTCCTGACTTCCTTGATGAGAACCTCGTGAACCTCAAGTGGATGCTCACTATGCAGGATCCAAATGATGGTGGCCTTTATCATAAGCTTACCACACCTAACTTTGAGGGTTTCGTGATGCCTGCCACTTGTAAGCAACAGCGTTATGTTACCCAGAAGACAACTTCTGCAGCTCTTGATTTTGCTGCAATTATGGCTAAGGCAAGTCGTATTTATGGCAAGTTTGCTGAGTATAAGGAGTTTGCTGCCCAAGCACTTAAGCAGGCTGAATTTGCATATAAGTGGGCTGAAAAGAATCCTAATGTATATTATGACCAGTTTGGCAACAACAAGAAATATCAGCCTCAGGTTAATACCGGCGAGTATGGTGACAGACGTTTTGATGACGAATGGTTCTGGGCTTCGACCGAACTCTTCCTCGCAACTCAGAACATGAACTATCTTCAGGATGTGCAGAAGTACACTCCAAAACAATTCACAATCCCTACTTGGGGACAAGTTTCAGGACTTGGTGCTTATGCTTGGATTGCAGCGGGACTCAAGGATGATAAGGCAAAGATGGTGCTTGATATGACTGGCAATGAACTAACAAAGTTTGCAGATGAACTCCTCGCTACTGTTCCAACATCTTGCTACAACACTCCTTATGGCAATGTGGAAAACAATTTCCATTGGGGGTGTCTTGCAGAATCTTGTTGTGGTCAGGCTATCGAGATGCTTTATGTTTATCGCATTACAGGCAATAAGAAATATCTAACAGCAGCAATTGAGAATGCAGACTATGTGCTTGGTCGTAATGCTACTGGCTATTGCTATGTTACTGGTTTCGGACAGACTCCAACAATGCACCCTCATCAGCGTCTTTCTGCTGCTGACGGTATTGATGACCCACTTCCAGGCTTCCTTGCTGGTGGTCCTAACCCAGGTCAGCAGGATAAGAATGCTTCGCTTCCTGAATACCCTTCAAACTATCCTGATGAGTCATATCTTGACCATGATGGCTCGTATGCTTCGAACGAAATAGCAATCAACTGGAATGCTTCTTTGGTTGCTTTGATGGGATGGCTTGAGGCTGAAGTGGGCCCCCTCTAACTCCCCGAGGGGAGGACTTGTAGATACTAAGATAAACAAGAGAACCAGAAATGGTAGATAAATAATAGAACTTAAAGATGATAAAGCGATTAATATTACTCTCCCTATTCACAGCCACCGTTTCCTGTGCGTCAGCACAAGGAACCTGGATCCCAATGAAACCCGAAGCCAAACCCTACACTCGCTGGTGGTGGCTTGGTTCCGCAGTCGATAAAGCCAACCTCACATACAACCTCGAAGAACTCTCCAAAGCAGGCATCGGTGGTGTGGAAATCACTCCAATCTATGGAGTCAAAGGCAATGATGCCAACGAGATTCCTTACCTTTCCACTAAATGGATGCAGATGCTTCAGCATGTGCAGAGCGAAGGTGCTCGACTTGGTATAGAAACCAATATGGCTACTGGTACAGGTTGGCCTTTCGGTGGTCCACTTGTTTCTGAAGCTGATGCTGCAACAAAGGCTGTATTCGGCAAGGATGCTAAGGGCAATGTGACTGTTGAGGTAGGTAAGACAAAGCAGAAAGTTAAGCGTGCCGCTCCTGGTGGCGAAGGATTTGTAATCGACCATTTCAATAAGGATGCTGTTGCTCGTTACCTTTCTCGTTTCGATACTGCTTTTGTAAATCAAGGTGTTGCCGCACCAAAGAATTTCTTCAATGATTCATATGAAGTATATGGTGCCGATTGGACTCCCAACCTTCTCACAGAGTTCAACAAGAGAAGAGGTTACGACCTTACCCCTTATCTTTCATCTTTGACAACTGCTGACTCGCTTCGTACAGACAAAGATAAGCGAATTCTCTCTGATTATCGCGAAACTCTTGCAGACCTTCTTCTCGAAAACTTCACCACTCAATGGACTGATTGGGCTCATAAGCATGGTTCGTTGACTCGTAACCAAGCACATGGTTCGCCTGCAAATTTGCTTGATCTTTATGCCGAGGTTGATATTCCTGAGTGTGAAGGTTTCGGTCTTAGTGATTTTGGTATCAAGGGTTTGCGAACTGATCCAGGCAATACAAAGAAGAACTTCTCCGATATCTCTATGCTCAAGTATGCATCTTCTGGTGCACATCTCAGTGGACATAACCTCACATCATCGGAGACATTCACTTGGCTCACAGAGCATTTCCGCACTTCGCTTTCGCAATGCAAACCAGACCTCGACCTTTTCTTCATATCGGGTATCAACCATGTTTATTTCCATGGTGCTTGCTATAGTCCTAAGGAGGCAGAATGGCCAGGTTGGAGATTTTATGCTTCGGTAGATATGTCACCAAACAACAACTGGTGGTCTTCAATGCCAGCATTCTCCAAGTATATCGAGCGTTGTCAGTCGTTCCTTCAGTGGGGAAAACCGGACAACGATATCCTTGTCTATCTTCCTTTCTACGATATGATTTATGAACAACCCGGAACAGTTGCTCTCTTCGATATCCACTCGATGGAAAAGCGTGCTCCTAAGTTCATCAATACCGTTCAGTCAATCATTAAGATTGGTTATGATGTTGATTATATATCAGACAAGTATGTTCTGAAGGATGAAGTGACAAGCCGTTATGCCGCAATCATCGTTCCTGATGTTCAGTTCATGCCACTTGCTACAGTTAAGAAGTTGAACGATCTTGCCCAAAAGGGCTATAAGGTTATCTTCGTAAAGAACTACCCAACATCTGTTCCTGGCTACAATAAGAAAGCAGAGCAGAAGGAGTTTAATAAGGTGATGAAGTCGCTCAAGACTGTTGCTGTACTTGCCGAAGACTATCAGACTGCTCTCTCTGGCACAAAGGCTCGTCCTGAACCAATGCGTTCGGAGCAAGGACTTTCGTGCATTCGTCGCAGCAATGATACGGGTTATCATTACTTCGTTACTAATCTTCAGGGTAAGGATGTGGATGAGAATATCACTCTCGGTACTCTTTGTGCAGGTGCAATCTTCTACAATCCGATGAATGGTGAAGTGACAAAAGCATCTGTTCATGCAAATGGTCAGGTAACGGTTCAGTTGAAGAGCGGCGAGAGCATCATTCTCCGTACATTCACCAACAAAGAGAAGTATGAGCAGTTCCTTGCGGATAATCCAAAACTCCATCCTCACAAGTATTACAATGTGCTCGAACAGCGTGCTGCACCTCTCTCCACATCGTGGACTCTTACCTTCAAGGATGCTGCACCAAAAGCTATAGACAAGACATACAAACTTCAGCAGACAACCGATTGGACAACCCTCGGTGATGAAGAACTCAAGACCACTATGGCAACAGGAGTCTATAGCACTAAGGTCAATCTTGCTTCGCACTATTTCAACCAGCGTGATCCTTATGCAGAAGGTGCAGCGGCATATATCCTCGATCTTGGCGATGTTCGTGAAACGGCTCATGTCATAATCAACGGACGTGATGCAGGCACTCTCTTCTCTGTACCTTATCGCCTCGATATTACCGAATATCTCAGGACGGGCGAGAATACATTTGAAATTGAAGTGTGCAATCTCCCAGCAAACCGAATTGCCCAACTTGATCGTGATGGTGTTGAGTGGCGTAAGTTCAAGGAAATCAATGTGGTCGATCTCAACTACAAGAAAGACCATTACAACAACTGGACTACTATGCCTTCAGGATTGTGCAGTCCGGTGAAATTGATTCCTGCTGTGTTAAAGTAATATGAAAGGTGAAATAATCTCTCTCATAGTTGCAGTGTCGTGGACCATCACGGCACTGTGTGCCGAATATGCCAGCAAGAAGATTGGGCAACTCGCAACCAACGTAATTCGTATGGCTGCAAGTCTGGTGTTGCTTGCACTCACCATGTTCATCTTCACGGGTTTCCCTCTGCCTCTCTATGCAGATGGGAAGACTTGGTTCTGGCTCTCCATGAGTGGATTCGTAGGCTATTGCTTCGGCGATTTCTGCCTCTTCAATTCTTATATTGTTATGGGCAGTCGCTTGGGCCAACTCTTTATGACACTCGCTCCTCCTGTTGCTGCCATTGCAAGTTGGATTATCTTTGGTGAAACGATGACACCACTTGCCATCACCGGCATGTTCGTCACCCTCCTTGGTATCGGCATATCAATCATGTCCAAAGAAGAAAAGCAGTCCCTAAATACCCAAACGCCAGCGACAACTACAGCGGCAGCAAATTCTTCACTCTTCACTCTTCACTCTTCACTTAAAAAACTTTTCACTTTTCACTTTTCACTTAATATCCCGCCCCGAGGAATATTATACGGTATTGGTGCCGGAGCAGGTCAAGGTCTCGGTCTTGTTCTTTCAAAACTCGGTATGACATACTACCAGTCCAATATCCCAGAAGGTTGTGATGCGGTTCTCAATATCATGCCCTTCACCTCAACCTTCATACGTGCCATAACCGGAATGCTTGGCTTCACCCTCGTTATGCTTATGACCAAGAAGACTCACGAAGTTGCACAAGCCACCCACAACCATCGAGCCATGCTCGTAATGATAGGAGCCGTAATCTTCGGTCCTTTCGTAGGAGTGAGCCTCTCTCTTATGGCAACCCTCTACACCAACCCTGGCATTGCGCAAACCATCATGGCCATGACCCCAATCTTCATCCTCTGGCCATCCTGGTACCTTTATAAACAAAAAGTGACACTGAAGGAAATCATAGGTGCTGTCATTTCGGTGATAGGTGTCAGTCTTTTCTTCGTGTGATTCCTTGTAAAGAAATACGCTTCGATTAATCATGAATAATAAGAATTCTTTTTGCCGCATGTTGGACCTTGTCAAGGTTCCTTTGGCTATTTTGGTTGTCTGTATTCATCTGATAGGACCTGAAGCCAGATTGACTTTTGTCGTTCCTTGCTTTTTCTTTATATCAGGTTATTTGTTTTTTCTGAATATGGGCACCACATTTAGTTGGAAACAATATGCTGATAAGATAAAAAGAAGAATACCATCTCTTTTGCTGCCATTTATTGTGTGGAATCTTTTGTATTGTGCATATTGTTTTCTATTCGATAATGATAAACTCATGGCGAATATCGACGGAAAGTGCTGGATACGAATATTTTGGGATAGTAACAATAATGGTGATATTCCAATATTGGGACCATTGTGGTACGTTCGAGATTTGTTTGTATGCATAGCATTTGTGCCAGCAGTTTACTTTATTTCAAAGTATGCAAAATTGTGGTCATTGCTTTTTGTTGCATTCTTACTTTATATGGG
This sequence comes from Prevotellaceae bacterium UBA1716, assembly GCA_002317225.1. Lineage (GTDB taxonomy): Bacteria > Bacteroidota > Bacteroidia > Bacteroidales > Bacteroidaceae > Minthosoma. Next base: position 6,622 of record DCIW01000073.1, read on the forward strand.
TTCTATATACCGTTGCCAAATAACGATTTTGCAAAACGGTTCTATATCCTATTTCTTCTTAGGGGCATATTGTGGGTTGTATAAATATGATGTGACAAAGTATTCAAATTACGTTGCGTTTCCACTTGTATTACTGAATGTTCTTGTTTTTTATTTTGCTTTTTGCTGCACGGGTTGGCAATCCAGTTATATGCAGATAGTTTATATATTGTCAATGGGATTTATGTGCTTTTGCTTGGCGGAAAGGGCCCAATCCTTATTTAATGCCAAAATACCAAAGCCATTTGACAATAGTTCATTCTTTGTTTATTGTGCCCACATGTTTTTTTATAAACTATCATTTGCTATTCCTGCATATCTGGCACTTGAACATGGAGCACGTACAATAGCTGTGCCTATTGATTTGATGCTGTGCTTCGCATCGTATTACTTGCTGTGGAAGTTTATGCCTAAGGTGCTGAACTTTTTATGTGGACAAAGATAACACAACAAATAAAAAGGAGTTAAGGTCAATGCCTTAGCTCCTTTTCTTCGGTATTATGTATGTTGAGTATTTTGACGAACACTGTTATTTATAGCTAAATGCAACGGTGCTCTTGATGTCTGCCGATGAAGCACCGATGTAAGCCTTGAATGTACCTGGCTCAACCTTCCATGCATGGTTGGTCTCATCGAAGAACTTGAGGTCGTCAGTCTTGATTTTGAGAGTGACGTTCTTAGTCTCACCTGGGTTGAGAGCGACTTTAGCGAATGCCTTGAGTTCCTTTGTAGGACGAACCACACTTGCCTTATCATCACCGATGTAGAGTTGGACAACTTCCTTACCAGCAACCTTACCAGTATTAGTGACAGGAACAGTGATAGTGATTGTGCCATTGTCACCACTAATAGTAGTTGCTGAAGCGGTAGCCTTACCATACTTAAACGAAGTGTAACTGAGGCCATATCCGAATGGGAAGAGAACAGGCTTCTTCTTTGTATCGAAATAGCGATAACCTACGAAGATGTCTTCTGCATAAATCTGTGCCTCGTTGCCCTTGCCATAATGCTTGCGAGCATCGAAGTCGGTATTTATCTTATCAGTAGAGAGAGATGCAGGGATAGACTTCTTAATCTTCTCTGCATTAGCGATGAGATAGGCTGAAGATGGATTCTTGTCGGCATCAGCACCTGCATCGGCAGCAAGCGACTTAGGCATATCCTCTGGCATGATACCTGGATAACTTGGAAGACCATATTGATGAGCAGGGTAGTCAGTGAGTTTGTTTGCATAAGAGAAAACTGTCTTACCACTTGGATTCACATCGCCCGAAAGTACATTTGCAAGGGCATTAGCACCATGCGAACCAGTGTACCAGTTCTGGATAAGTGCAGGAACCTTATTGAGCCAAGGCATAGCAACTGCATTTCCGCTTGTGATGACAACCACGATGTTAGGTTGAACCTTCACGAGAGCATCGATGATAGCATCCTGTCCGTACGACATATTATAACTGCGGCGGTCGCCACCTTCGCAATCCTCAAAGTGGTTCTTGTTGAGACCACCTATATATATAATAAGGTCTGCCTTCTTTGCCTTCTCGAGAGCCTCTGCCTTGAGCGAATCCTGATGCTCAGGAGTGATATAGTCTGCACCATCATAACGACTGCGACCACTCTCATAACCCTGTGCATAATCAACCGTGCTCTGGCTGAACTCCTTACGGATAGCATCAAGAGGCGAAACATAATCGTATGCCTTGAGTTCAGACGAACCACCACCAGCACAAAGATCCTTCGTAGCATTATCACCCACCACAAGGATATTCTTATACCTCGCACCATCTATTGGCAAAATGCAACCCGCACGGCGCTCCCCCTTGGGGGGCTGGGGGGCTCCATTCTTCAAAAGCACTATTCCCTCTTCCGCAATCTTTTCACCCGCATCAAGATGCTCCTGCGAACGGATCGAACCGAATGGCTTCTTTGCGTTCATGGCACTTTGGAAGATAAGGCGAAGCACACGACCTGCCTTCTCATCCACTACATCCATTGGGATTTCGCCATTGCGAGCCATTTTGAGGTATGCAGTACCAAGATAATAATCATCATAACCACCTGAAGCCTCAGAAGTGAGACCATTGGTATATGAACCCATCTCGATGTCGCAACCATAAAGGGCTGCCTCCTTAGTGTTGTGGCAAGCACCCCAGTCGGTGATTACAGCACCTTTATAACCCCATTCGCCCTTTAGGATATTGTTGATAAGGTAAGGGTTGTGAGTGGCATGAACATCACGATACTGATTGTACGAACCCATGATACTCCAAGCATCACCTTCGATACAAGCAGCCTTGAAGGCAGGGAGATAAATCTCGTAAAGAGCACGATCGCTCACCTTCACATCCACATGTCCACGATACTCCTCCTGATCGTTGAGAGCATAGTGCTTCAAGCAACAAGCCACACCATTAGACTGCAATCCCTTGATATAAGGAACTGCCATACGGCCAGCAAGATAAGGATCCTCACCCATATACTCGAAGTTACGACCATTGAGCGGAGTGCGGTAGATATTTACACCAGGGCCGAGAAGGATGTCCTTCTTACGATAACGAGCCTCTTCGCCCACACTCTTACCATAGAGAGCGGCCATATCGGTGTTCCAAGTGGCAGCAAGACAAGTGAGTGCTGGGAATGCAGTACAAGCATCGTTGGTCCATTCAGCATGTGCCCAATCGTTCCAGTTGATTTCCATGCGAACTCCGTGAGGACCATCGCTCATGTAAAGTTCAGGAATACCGAGGCGAGCCACACCTGGACTTGTAAACTTACTCTGAGCGTATGTGATACGGCACTTCTCTTCGAGAGTCATACGAGAGAGAGCATCCTTCACACGTGCTTCCATTGGTTTTGTTTCATCCTGATACACAGGCAATGTGCTCTGTGCATTTGCCCCAATAGCTACCAAGGCAATCAATGCGGTTGATATTAGTTTCTTCATTATTGATGATTGTTATATTAAAAAACGGAATGATGGTTTGACTAGCAGCCTATCTTGGACTCATAATGAGGAAAACAGAGTTGTCTGCCTTCAAGAACTCCTTTGTGAAGTTGGTAAGACTCTCAGGAGTTACAGCATCTGCCTTCTTGGCAAAGTCGGTATGTACGTCGATGCCACCATAAAGATACTCCTGAATAACACTGAGCATGTATTCGTTCTTCTTCTGCATCTGCTCGTATTGAGAGATGAGTTGCTTCTTTGCCTTATTAAGAGTGGAAGCATCGATAGGAGTTTCTTGCAGACTATTGATTTCGTTCTGCATCATACCCATAGCGAGAGCACTCTTGTCCGGAGCAGTCTGACAAACGGCTTGGATTGCAAACTGATGACTGCCATCTATTTCCACATTACCATCGCCACTTGCTTGTGCTCCATACGAAAGACCTTCCTCTTCACGAATCTTCTTGAGATACAAGTCGGTAAGTACACGACCAAGGAGGTCGCAATGAATCTGATTCTCTACCGTGTAATCCATATCCTGGTTCATATAGTTGAGCACAATAAGAGATATTGGGCTTTCCATATTCACACCGAAATAGTTCTCAACCTTATTCTTGACTGGTCGTACAGCCAACTCGCTCTTGTTCTCCTTATTGGCAGGAAGCGAACCGATATACTGGCAGAGCAATGACTTGATGTTCTCTTCGTCGAAATTGCCCACGATAGTGAATGTCCATCCGTTGGCACTGCCAAGACGCTCCTTCGCCATCTGAAGAATTCGGTCGTAAGACACCTCTTCGAGTCGATTGACAGTCATTGGAGCAACACGTGGGTTGTGGCCGTACATAGTGCAAGCAAGTGAGTCGCTGAAGATAAGTTCTGGCTGGGTAGTCTTGCCTTCGAGGTCGCTCTTCTTATTCTTCAACCACTTAGCGTAAGCCTTATCATCTCTTGTGATATTGGTAAACTTCAAGAATGCCAACTGCATCATCGTTTCGACATCCTTAGGACGAGTAGTTCCTAACATCTGCATTCCAAGACCTGTAGGAGAAAGCGAATAGGATACGTTTGCCTTCTTACCGCTCAAAGCCTTGCTAAGGTCGGAGTTGGAAAGTCCGCCAAGTCCGCTTTCACCGATTACCGAATTGAATGCGAGGATATTAGCATAGTCTTGTGGACCATAAACAGAAGCACCACCAGTACCATTACCATACATGATGATTTCGTCCTTCTTGAAGTCAGTCTGCTTGAGAATCACCTTCACACCATTCGAAAGCACGAGTTCGGTATATTCGATATCACCAATATTCTTCTTGCTCTCGCTCTTGATGGTGCCTGGCTTAGGGAGGAACTTGACGAGTTCTTTGTCTACAGTAGTACCTTCAAAAGTGGCAAGGTCAGCATTATGAGCATCTTTGATTGCCTTAAGCAAGTCTGCCTCAGTAGGATAAGCGGCACCTTCAGTCTCAATGTTGAAGTTGAGCACAGCCATATTGCTATCGTCCTTAGAGTAAACTTGCTCCATGATCTGGTTCACACCGTTGAATGGCAATTGTGCGATGATACGCTTCATGAGACCATACTTCTGCGAGATTGCAGGATAAGGCTCTGCAGAGAAGAAGTTCTCCATGTATTCATAAGCATACAGCAAACTCTCTCTACTATCCACATTATTAACTCGCGATTCGAGACTTGCCATATAGTTTTCCTTGAAACGATTATACTCGTCTTCGCTGAAACCTTGTTCTGCTGCACGGCGAACCTCCATCAACACCTCCTTAACGGCAGCAGCGGCATGAGCGGCATCCTTAGGGATGATAACCATCTCAAAGGCATTTACCGTACTTGCAAATATATATTCGCCATCATTCACACCTGCTTGGAGGAAATTACAATCTTCTTTCTGCGACAAATCTTCGAGTCGCTCATTGAGCATACTGCATACTGCAGAGAAGAAATAGCGGTTAATGAGATATGCCAAAGTGCTCTTCTGAGCCTTGTCGAACGCAGCATGTTTGTTCATCACAAAGACAATGTTGTTGGCTTGGAGACGAGAGTTTTGGTCGTAGTATGGCTCCTTATCGCGGTAAAGGGCAATGAGAGGTTGTGCATTGTCTTCTACCATAAGAGGCACTACTGGACTTGCACTTTCAGCCTTCTTGTTTCCGCTGAACATCTCCTTTATCTTCGCTTCGGTACGCTCCACATCGATATCACCCACAACGATGATACATTGGTTCTCTGGATGATACCACTCCTTGTAGTAGCTTTTCAGTTCGTCGTACTTGAAGTTATCTACAACATCCATCGTGCCGATAGGGAGGCGAGAGCCATACTTGTTGTTAGGGAACAACTTAGGCAGTTGGCTTTCGTACATACGAATGATGGTGTTTGAACGAGAACGCCACTCCTCGTGGATCACACCGCGTTCCTTGTCAATCTCCTTCTCGTCGAGAGTAAGGCCATTGGTCCAGTCCTTCAAGATGAGAAGACAAGAGTCGAGCGATGCCTCACGCTCAGTTGGCACATTATTGATATAGTAGAATGTGTTCTCAACTCCAGTCTGAGCATTGAGATCACTACCGAATTCAACTCCAATTGTACGGAGATACTCGATAATTCCATTACCTTCGAAATGGTCAGAACCATTGAAGCACATGTGCTCGAGGAAGTGGGCAAGACCACGCTGGCTGTCCTTCTCCTGAATAGAACCCACGTTTTGTGCAATCACAAATGCCGCTCTCTTTTCAGGATAAGCATTCTGTCGAATGTAATAAGTCAATCCGTTTTCCAACTTGCCTTGAGTCACCTGAGGATCGTTAGGCACTTGTGGCATCTGCTGGGCTTGCATCACCAACGAGAAGACGATGCCGAAGAGTGTAAATATACGTTTCATGTATAGTAGAATTTTATTTATATTATTTTGACTGCGAAGATACGCATTTTTCCCCACACTACCCAAAGATATCATGCTTTTTTGCTTTACCCTAAGAAAACACACAAAGATAATCATAATGATTGCAAAGTTTTCATGCATATTTTTGTTTCTTTTGCAATTTAGTTGAAAAGACAAAATCCCCTCACCATAATCATTTTACCCCTTTCCTCAAGTTTCTACCCCCAAACATACATGTATGTCAATAATTCTTGTTATCTTTGCACAAAATCATAAAGTAGACCATAAAGAATGTTGATTACGGACATTGTGTTCCATAGTCCTAATATATTTTCCGTTTAATTGCATATATGAAGAAGATAAAAAAAATAACTGTAGCAGAGTATCAAAAATGGCATCCTCTCCAATTAGTGTGTTCAACAGACAGGGCTTATACGATGTTGGCCAATTATATATTTGATGAGATAAGCGGCGTCCTCTCTCACATGGATGTCGATGTGATAAAGAATGCCTCGATAGGTATTGCCCACTATATCGAAGACCGCCTTTCGAACACACGACAATTTGAAGCATTTGCAAAGCTTTATCAGAAGATGTATGGTTGGCAGCTTCCTTTCTTTGAGGATTCTGATGACCCGTTAACCAGAGAACAGAATGCTTTGCGTTTTGTTGTATGGTATTGTATCTGTGCTGAACACAGTCTTGTGATTATCAACCCTGTTGTAGGTTTGGTCGAAGATGTTGCACAGATTGTAGAAGAAATTGCAGATGAGGCTGTTAGTAAGTTCAACTGTCTCCCAAATAACGACCTTGCCGACTACATCTTCTCCGAAGAAACTCTGAATGACCCCATATTGGTGAAGAATGTGTTGATATGGATTCAGTCACGTTCGTTTTTGGGGCGTTGGGATGGTAATGACCCTAAAGATGATGATTATTCTTTCCGCCAAATATTTCCTAATGCTCAGAAAGACCAATTGGAGTATTGCAACGCTTCGGTTATGGCGTTTGACAGGCAGGCATGGCCTTTATCCTTAAGTGCAAAGATGATATATGCAGAGATGATCCGTATCGATATGGACGATGAGGATGATGAATATGCCGCGCTTGTTGAAGCTATTGAATTCAAACCTTTCGGCGTATATAAGATTGACGGGATTCAAGGTCGGGATTTGACACTCATCGATTATCAAGGTGACAAGTTTGTGGTTGATTCATATAGCGCAGAGATCAATTTGAAGAAGGTTGTTGCTGAGACGACGCATTCGACATCTGCTTATTTTAGTTATAACGGCGAATGGAACTTGTGTGGTTTGTCTGGATGGATAAACATTGATGACCAAGGATATGATGAATACTGCACGAAGAGAAAGAAGGACTACAATAATATGCATGGTCATGTAGGTCAGTATGATGATTTCATCAAATCACATGGAGGCAGACGCTTGTTCTTCTTCGAAAATGTGGAAGAATATATCGATTGGGTACGCACGGAGTTAGGTTTGGATGGAAAATTTGATACGGTGCGAGAGCGATATGGAAATGAACGTGGTCTGGTACTTTTCTTTGAAGATAATGGGCAGACGACAATTTCCTCCTTTGGTAATTTGATAAAGCACCCCGACAATCCTTATTATGACAAAATAGAGGCTTCGAAAAACGCTTTAGGTTTTGTTGTGCATGAATTACTTGCTTCTCCCTGTTTGTTAGAGTATCTTTTGGTTAATGGTTTTCTCCCAGATATTGGAATCAATGACCGAAGAGGAGATGAATATGGCCGAGCTATCTGTCGCGAGAATGCAGAATTCTTGGCACGTTGTTTCCGCAGGGATATTAAGAAACAGGAGGTGTTCTGCCCTCGCAAGCATATTAGTCTGGAAGAAATCCGGAAGGAATATGAGGACGAGGTTGATGACTTTGGACGTCTTACTCTCGGTGGTTTGGTGGAAAAGATTAAGGAAAACAAGTATGTGGTGAGTGCTGCTAACAAGCATTGGAAGGTAATGTCTGTGAATACCAAGAGCATAAAGTTGAAGGACGAAGAGCGTAGTAATACTGTTGTTATCGATATGGACGACTTGTACAGTGCATACCTCGTCCTTGAACCATCCGAATATCAGGTGGCAAAGCTCGTTCCGTATGTGGGGAACAAGTTGGCCTCACCCGCAGCTACTGTCTTGTATTCGGTCGTAGGGCGTGGTAAATATTTATCGGCAGCACGCCGAATGTTCCAAGATCTTAAACTATAAAACCATATCATGAAAAAAGAAACAAAGGAATTGGTTAAAAGGACTGCTATCCGCAAAGACTCAAAGAAACTGATGAAGCAACTTGAGTATGTCCGCAAAGATGGCAATGCTGCAAGGTGAGCGAAAGCGGAAAAGCATCGGCCAAGTCCTTGACTGCAAAGATAATCGCTCTGTATCCCAAGAAACCCGCCTATCTCTCCGAGCTGAAGCAATACAAAGAGTTGTTTTAAGAGGTGGTCGCAACATTGCTTATACCTTTTATAATGTCACTTCTGCCTTCAACTTGATGTCTTGTGCATTAGCGGCAGCTTGAATGGTATACTTAACTTTGTCGAAGAGATGCCATCCGTCTTCGCCCCATGACATTAGGGATGATGCAGGGATAGTGAATGTGAGGGTTTCAGATTCGCCTGGATTGAGGAGTTTTGTCTTGGCAAATGCCTTGAGTTCCTTGATAGGACGATTATCATCAATAGGGTTTGATACATAAATCTGTACTGCTTCTTTTCCTGCAACCTTACCTGTGTTCTTGACTGTTACTTTTACTGTCATCACGGATTCTGGAGCACTTTTTCCTTCGACAGAAACATTGAGGTCAGAGTATTCGAATGTTGTGTAAGAGAGTCCATATCCGAATGGATAGAGAGGTTTTACATCACCCTTGTCGAACTGGCGATAGCCTACGTAAATATCTTCCTCGTAACGAGTTACAGAGTCGCCTTCGGTGAATGGGAAATTCTTCGAAGATGCGTAATCCTTATAGTCATTAGCCCAAGTCATAGGGAGTTTGCCCGAAGGATTTACCTTGCCCGAAAGAACATCTGCAATACTGTTACCCGCTTCCTGACCACCAAGCCAAGCATGTAAGATTGCATCTGGTTCGTTAGCGAGAACTTCCTTCATATCAATGATATTACCCATGTTGAGCACTACGATGAGAGGCTTCTTCTTGTCGTGGGCTATGCTGCTCACAACACGAAGATTCTGAGTTTCTGCTTCGCTAAGAAGGTAATCGCCAGGAACACACTTGCGGTCACCACCTTCACCCGCCATACGACAGATAGTGAAGATAGCAGCATCTGAATTGTTAATACTCTCTGCCACATCCGATTCGGAAAGGAGAAGTTCGTCAAACACTGGGACTGTCCAGAAGTTTTCTGCAGGCTTCTTTGCCTTTTCTTCCTTGAGATATGAATTGTAGGCAGCAGCAAGTTCGTCATGAACAGTAAATCCCGCGTTGTTCATTCCTTCGAGAAGCGACACCTTATATTTACGGTTCACATTTCCCGAACCCGAACCGCCAACAAGGATTTCGTACGAAGCATTACCGAAGAGAGCAATGGTAGCCTTAGCGGCAAGAGGAAGGGCATTATTCTCAGTTCCCCCTTCTGGGGTTAGGGGGCTATTCTTCAACAACACCATTCCCTCGCAAGCAACACGATGTGTAATTTCAGCATGTGCCTTCAAATCTGGCTTGTTGCTATACTTATATCCTTGTGCAATAGGGGTCTTGGCCATAGTAGTAAGGATTCGGCGGATATTGCGGTCAATCACTTCTTGTGGAAGACTTCCATCCTTAATGCCTTCGAGCACTTCCTCATACTGGCGTTGAGTTCCAGGCATAAGAAGGTCATTGCCTGCAAGTTGCTGACGCACACCATTCTCCTGAGCCCACCAGTCGGTCATCACAAAACCTTCGTAACCCCATTCGCCACGAAGCACATCTTCGAGAAGCCACTTATTTTCTGAAGCAAACACACCATTTATCTTGTTGTAAGACGACATGATGGTCCATGGTTGTGCCTCCTTCACAGCAATCTCAAATCCTTTAAGGTAAATCTCACGAAGAGCACGCATGCTGACCACTTCGTTCACACCATTGCGATGAGTCTCTTGGTTGTTTACGGCAAAGTGCTTGAGCGATGTGCCCACACCATTCTTCTGGATACCATTGATATAGGCAGCAGCCATCTTACCAACGAGATAAGGATCCTCGGAGAAGTACTCAAAGTTTCGCCCACAAAGAGGATTACGATGAATAT
>DCIW01000075.1:0-460 GCA_002317225.1 Prevotellaceae bacterium UBA1716
TGATGGCGCGTTCGGAACAGACAGATTTTCGCTCTATCGATGAAGAACAAACCTTGCCTCAAGAGATAGGTTATTGGCCATCGGCAGAGTATATCCGCAGTCGTGTGGTACCAGGAAGCCATCGTGGGGGAATAAAAGTGATAGGTGAAGGCAATGATTCTCGTGGAAGCGAATTGCTTATCCGCCTTGCTGATGAAGATGATCCACGTCCTATCTGGGTTGCTGCTTGGGGTGGAGGCAATACACTTGCCCAAGCAATTTGGAAGGTGAAGCAGACTCGTTCTGCAGAAGAACTGAAGAAGTTCTTGAACAAGTTCCGCATCTATACCATCAGCGACCAAGATATGAAGTACGATATGCGAATGAATCGTGAATATAGTTCGCACATGTGGATGCGCCAAGAATTTAAGGATGACCTCAAATTCATTTGGGACGAAGGCACTTGGCAACTCTTTTGCGG
>DCIW01000075.1:548-4435 GCA_002317225.1 Prevotellaceae bacterium UBA1716
TATAAGTGGGGAGTGGAAGGCGACACACCATCATTCCTCTATGTCATGCCTAACGGACTTAACGATCCTGAAGACCCAACTCAAGCAGGGTGGGGAGGTTGTCATGCTTTTGGTATTAGTCCTGATATGAAAACCTATGCTTGGAACAGTTGGCAAGAGCCTCAGAGGAGCATAACTGAGTATTACGAACGTCGTTTCTATCCAGATGAACTCAACGAATTTGCTTCGCGACTTCAATGGGCAGAGCAAGGCAAAGGAAATAAGAATCCTATAGTAAATGTAAATGGAAACACGGGCATTCAGCCTTTGAAGATAAGTGCGATTGCAGGGCAACCTTTGAAACTTGATGCTTCATCAACTACCGACCCTGATGGAGATAAACTGAACTTCAAATGGTGGCATCAAGCAGAAGCGGGAACATACCATATTCCTCTCTATATCGAGACTCCATCGGCATCTTCTCTCTCCCTTCAGATTCCTTCATCAGCAAAAGGAAAGAGCCTCCATATCGTTTGCGAAGTTCACGATGAAGGCCCTTTCAAGCTTGTTGCGTACAAGCGAATTATTATTGATGTGAAGTAATTACATTCCTACTCTTAAACCGACAGTCATAGAACCGAACTTTGGTCCGTAGTTTGTGTTGAGCACGTTGATTGGACTATACTTATAGTAAACTCCTATTCCACATACGTTTACTTCTGCTCCAAGATTTACAGAAACCACGTTTTGGTGAATGCCGTATGAATAAACTCTATCCTTATCCTTCACCTTTACACCGTTCTCGTAGAAGCGATTCTTGATAGATGCATAAGGTGTGAAACAGAGTTCAGGACCTGCAGAAACTGCTACGTATTTGCCAAAGCGATGGTAGTACTTCACAGGAATATTAAGGCTGAAAGTGTGGATTCGGCTAAACTTAGGTTCCACTCCTTCAGGGAAATCTGTGATACTTATCTGACCAGTATTATCATCTTTGTTGAACATCTTTCCGTTGGTCATACGATAGTTTCTCCAATCTAAACTAAGACCTACACGCACAAGATCGTTATTTGTGATTCGTGCCTTAGCGCTGATTACGTTTGCCCATTCCAATTCGATTGAACCGCCCATATCGATGTCAACTCCATTTGCTTGGTTAATTCCACTAATCCAACCTACGCCGAATGAGCTTGACAAAGAATAAATGAAAGGATCTGGTTGCTGGTTTGGCATTGCGAATGGGAGTTCTACGTTCTTTCCTCCTTGGTTATAGTCATTATTTGTTCCTGTGATTGGGTTCAGAGCATTTGCGTTACTTGCTGAAAGAACGAATGCTGAAACGGCAGTGAGGATTGATGTAATAATCTTTTTCATAAATGAAATTAATTTTATGGGGTTATGAATATTCATTGTTGCCTTGCTTTGCATATAAACAAGAGCGGTTTTGAAACCATTTTCTACTGGTTTGCATTGGTTGCAGATGTAGAATAGTTCGCTTTCAGAACGCAAAGATAACGATTTTGTGACATAAAAAAAGGAAAAAAACACAAAAATCATACGATAATAACTATTAAGACTTATGTAATTCAATTATTTTTTATATTTTTGCACCATAAAACTAACAAATACTTACTATAATCGATGTACCGCTTTTTAATAACTATATTATCCCTAATAGCGTTAGGCATATCTGATTTGAGTGCACAAAATGTGTTGTTTTTCAATTCGAAGCAGGGACTGTCTAACTCTTGTATCCATAACATATATGAGGATTCGCGACACAATATCTGGATAGCGACCCAGAACGGACTCAACCGTTACGACGGTTTGAAGATGAATGCGTATCGACATGACGACAAGGTGAAGTCATCGTTGATGCACGATGATGCTACGTTCGTTTCTGAGTACGACCACGATCATATACTTGTGGGAACTGTGGCGGGACTTCAGATGTTTGATTATGCAACCAACTCTTTCGCCCAAATCCCTTTGATAGGTGAAAAAGGAGATACTACTCAAGCGCGCATCACTCAAGTGAAACGTATCAAGGATGAAGGTAAGGACAGGGTAGTTGTTGCTTTTGCGGGATATGGAAATGGTGAAGTGTTCTTCCGCGAAGATGGAAGTATGTACTGCAAGCGCATTCAGGATTATCATGCGAACGACGATGATTATTATGCCACTCAGACTTTGCAGGACTCAAAGAATAACTTATGGTTCATCCTTTCTTCCCATCATATTTACAGAAAAGTGGGTGGAAAACTTAAATTAGTTCCAGGCATAAATAACCCACTTAGGATTATCGAGTCGGCAATGGGCAACATCTACGCTGCTACAAATAAAGATGGACTCTACAAATTTGATGCAAAGACAAATAGTTTCGTGCTCGTTGCATCGGGAGAAAAGTTTGGCAGTTCGGTTTGTTCCATCAATGCTTGGAGAGACTCACGCATCTTTGTTTGTACCGATGGTGGCGGTCTTCGTATCTATGATGAAAAGACAGGAGAGGTCACTCTCAGTAATATCAACATCAACAACTTCGACCTTACCACTTCGAACGTAAAGGATGCTATTTGCGATACATACGGCAATGTATGGGTGGGCATCTATTGGATGGGAGTGATGATGAAGCCTCACAACCAGACTTCGTTCGATTATGTAGGTCGAAACTCCATTACCAAGAATACCATCGGTTCGAAGTCGGTTCTTGCCATTGCTCCTGCAGACGACTCCCACATTTGGGTTGCTCCAGATAATGATGGCCTTTACCTTATGGAAAATGATGGTACATCGTCGGAGCATTTTTCGCCTCAGAAGTATAATATTCCTACTTCGTTCACTACGGTTGCACCTTTGTCTCAAATGTTTGGCAATGGTGGAGGAAAAGATAATGCTGCTAATGGACCAGTACTTCTTGGTTCTTTCAACGATGGTCTTTGGCAGATGCAGAACGGTCAGTTCTCTTTGATTACAAAGGATATCAACCAGATATTCGAAATCAAACCTGCTGATAAGGGCAATGTTTGGATTGCCACTATCGGTAATGGTTTCTATTACTACAATCCAACTACTCATCAATATATCCGTTATGCTCCCGAATGGTCGAAAGGAGCTGATGCGAATTGGATAATCGGAAACCCTTACGTTTTCTCCATCCTTCAGCACAAAGACTATGTTTATGTGGCTACAGCCGATGGTCTGAATGTGTGTCATCACAGAGGTGATGGTATTATAAACGAGAGGAGCAAAAAGTTGATTTCGGGTTATGCAGTTAAGCATATTGCTGCTTCTGATGATGGAAAAACCATGTGGTTTGCTACTGATAACGGTCTTTTCTCTGTTGATGTGGCAACTCTTAAGCAGAAGCAATACAGAACTTCGGACGGACTCGCAAACAATGGTGTGAAGTCGATTTATGTTGAAGGCGATAAGTTGTGGATTTCTACAGACAATGGTATTTCGCTTCTTGACACTAAGAGCGGCGAGTTTACCAACTTCTTTGCGGATGATGGACTTCAGGACAATGAGTTCAACCGTGGAGCGGTGCTTTCGTATGCGGGAAATCTTTATTTCGGTGGAATTAGTGGTCTTACATATTTTAATACTAAGACCATCGAGAAGCGCCAAAATGAAACAGTAAAACTCAAACTTCGACTTGTCGATCTCTTAATTTCCGGAAAGGTGATGCACAAGGGCGACCTTTCGGGAGGATATGATGTTCTTGATGGAGTTCTTGATGATTGTTCGGAGATAGACCTCTCGAATCACGACAATCATTTTATCCTCGAACTCTGTGTCGAAGGACTTTCAAACCAGCATGTCAACTACGAATACTCTATCGATGGTAGCGATTGGATTGATCAAGGCGGTTCGTCAAGTCGAATCATCTTTGATAACCTCAAACCAGG
>DCIW01000246.1 GCA_002317225.1 Prevotellaceae bacterium UBA1716
CATAATAGAACGGACCTTGTTCGCGCAGACCGTCGAGTATGTGCTCTGGTGTGAGGTACTCGTTGCGAGCACTTTGTGCCAGAGCGATAGCGTGGTCAATTGCTTGTTGTGTATGTTTTGTATAATCCATATTTATGCTTGTTCAACTGTGAGTCGGAGAGGGAATCCTTCCTCTCGTGCGAGGGACATTGCTCTGCGTGCCTTGCTCTGTGCTATGTCGAGCGAGTAGGTGCCAGCAGTGGCTTGTCCTTCCTTGTGTACCTTGAGCATCAGAATGTTCGCCTCCGCCTCCGATTTGCGGAAGATGATGGTGAGCACTTTCACAACAAACTCCATCGTGGTGAAGTCGTCGTTGTGCAGGATCACATTGTATTTGCGTGGTTCCTGCAATTTGATGTTCTGGTTTTCCTTTATGTTCGAAGATGTTTCAGCCATGCTCTATTTGATGCTTTCGATAAATTGTTTTGTAACGGCAAACGAACGGTCTGCAATCTCAGCCCAGAAATTCTCCCATTGGTCAGCATGGTTTTCGGTTGCACCAGGAGTGTCGCTGATGATTCGGAACGAAACGAATGGCACCTTATATATGTAGCAAGTCTGGGCGATAGATGCCGACTCCATGTCCACCGCAAGACCTGCAGGGAAGTGCGACTTGATCTTGTCGAGTTCCTCACGGTTGGTGATGAATTGGTCGCCTGTGCAGATAAG
Source organism: Prevotellaceae bacterium UBA1716 (assembly GCA_002317225.1). Taxonomy (GTDB): domain Bacteria; phylum Bacteroidota; class Bacteroidia; order Bacteroidales; family Bacteroidaceae; genus Minthosoma. Next base: position 709 of record DCIW01000246.1, read on the forward strand.
TCCCGCATGAATCTTAGTCTCGTTATCTTCCACCTCATTGAGTCTGAGGGCAGTCTCCACGAGCTTCCATTCGCCCTGGAAGAAGGTCGGCAATCCTTGCACCTGACCGTAGTCGCAACCCATTCCGCACCACACGTCGTGGTAGGCAATCTGCGAACTCACCACCACGTCCATCACATCGAGGCACTTGTCTATTCCGCCAGCCACACCCGTCGAGATGATGCAGTCGGGAGCGAACGCCTTGATGAGTTCTGCAGCACCGAGGGCGGAGTTCACCTTACCGATTCCGCATTGTCGCAGAACGATTTTGTTGCCTGCGAGCGAACCCATTGTATATTCGAACAGTCCGTGCTGTTCGGTCGATTTATTTTCGAGGAGCGCAGCGAGTTGGTCGTGCTCCGAAGTCATTGCCGTAAGTATTCCTAAAGTCATATATTCATTATTTTTTTGCAAAGATACGACTTTCTTTTCAATTCGCTCATTCCAAAAGCATTTAAATCTGTCTAAAGTTGTTTAAATAGGTGTGGAAGGGTAGAATGCACCAATAATTTGAATAGAGATAAAATGCCCATAAAGTTATGAAATTAGTGGAATAATGAACGAAAATCGAATGAAATATGGGGTTTTGTGTTAAAAATTTGTTGGGATAGTTTTATTTTCGTATTTTTGCAGCAAATATTAACTTATAACACTTAACCACACATGAAAAAACTATTCCCTTTAATGCTGATGCTTTGTTGCGCTATATGTGCAAAGGCAACAGTTAAGATCGCTGGATATACGGTGACGTCAGGAACTGAGTTGTCTAAGTCAAACAGCGGATATGGTATCACGGCTGGTACTATCAGTTTGAGTGGTACGACATTGACTCTTTACAATGTCACCATGACATCAAGTCAAATCTGTATTGAATCTGATGCGAGCCTCACTATTAAACTTGTCGGAACGAACACGCTGACAAGTTCAAGCCGGCAAGCATTAAAATTGGCAAACGCCGCATCCGCACAAACCTTCACCATCACAAGCTCTAACGGTAGAGGCAAACTGACCGCGACGAGTACAAATTCTTATGCATTGGTCAACGACAATTCGACCATCACCTTCAGCTACTGCGACGTGACATTATATGGTAATGACTACGCCATATGGTCAACACAAGCCAGCAGCCCCGAAATTATCAATGTTACAAACGCACATCTCACCATAAAAAAACCAATGGAACGAAAGATACCCTAAGATATCTCACAGGACTTAACCTCACAGGATGCTCCCTTGCTAATGGTTATGTTTTCAGCAAAGATGATAAAGGTGTGAAGACAAGCGCTTCTGGCGATTTTGTCACGGGCACCATCGAGTTCAAACCAGACTCATACCCAATATATGTCAAAGGAACACAGATTACTTCACTTATTATGAAGGATGTTCTCAATGATGGAGGAAGTGTCAAGTATTCACCAACTTACAATAATAATGAAGGTTTACTTCAGTTATTGGGTACAGACATAAACTATGACGGGACATGTATTCAATTTAACTCGAACTCTGCCAACAAAGCTAATTTGTGGATAAAGGGAGCCAACAAAATAACAAGTTCGAAAAGTTTATATTCTGGCATAATTTCTTATGTGCCACTTACAATATGGTCCAATGAGAGTGATACTGATGCATCTCTCACAGTTACCAATAAAACAACATCAGGTAGAGGTATCTACAGCATGGGCAATCTCATAATCAGGAACCTGAAATTGGATGTTACTGCGTTTTATTGTATTTGCGATATGAACAAAAAAGCCAATAACCTGACATTTGACAATGCTAATGTGACAGCAAAGAGCAGTTCTACATCTGGACAGGTCATATATGGTTTCGGAAATGTGACATACAACAAATGTAACATTACAACACCTACAAGTGCCACTTACAACACAACAAATAAGTACTACACATCCCAAGGAAGCACATTCGACAATCTCGTTATAACCAAGGGTTCCGACTCCGTAGCTCCAACAGTCTATTCGCTTTCCACCACAAGCATAGGATACAATACTGCCACTATCAAGTGGAACATGGAAGACAACTTGACCGCAAAGAGCAATCTCAAGATGTCCTATTCCCTTATCAAAGGCACAACATTGGATAGGAATGGCAATCTCTCTAATGGTGCCGCAAGCATATCACTTACCGACCTTAGTGCAGGCACCACATACACCCTCCGCATCATGGCAGAGGATGCTGTTGGGAATAAGGGATACTCTGAAGACTACAAATTCACTACTACCGCCATCACCAACTATAACTTAAAAATTGCCGGAACAGCAGTTTCCAGCATCAATTGTTCTGATATCTTAGGCGATGGAACCGTAAAGTACGACCCAATAGACAACGTTCTCACTCTTCGCAACGCAAACTTGACAGCAGACAACTCGACTCAATACGTTATCGAAACCCAAATCACCGGCTTAACGATAAAAGTTGAAGGAACCAATACTGTGACTGCTGCTCGTTATTGCCTTTATCACAATGCCAGCGATATAACCATAAAGGGAGATTCCCGAAACGACAAATTATATTTGAACTCGGAAGGATACTCTTTATTCGGCTATAATCTTACGATCAAAGACTGTACTGTCGAAGCAAACAATACCGTATATGGACTATTATCTGGTAATCTTGTGGTCGACAACGCCAATGTCAAGGCACATACAATCATAGAATATGACAACGTAGAGATGAAAAATGGAGTCAAAGTATTGTGGCCTACAGGTGCAACATACAGAAAGGCTTCCAACGGCATCATGCGTCACGGAATTGGAGACAGGGATGTCTACAATGTATTCCTCGGCATTGAGGCCGATGATGTCGATTATGGAATAAGCGTGGCAGGAACAGCAGTGAAATACAGCAATTGCACAGATGTTTTTTCTAGCGCAGGTTCCGTTTCGTACGATAACTCCACTTCAACACTTACTCTCAAGGCTGGCTCAATACATGTTCCTGCAGGTTCGAAGGCAATCACGAAGACAAGCGGCGACTTGAACATAGTAGTAGATGGTCTATGTAATTTTAGTTCCGAAAATTGGGCAGATGTAATAGAAACATCAGGCGATGTCTACGTAAGAGGCTACAACAGTGACCTGGAGGAAGACTGTCTCTATTTCTACCATAGAGACGGAGACACGGCTTATGGGGAAGGTCAACATATCACATTCAGCAAATCCCTCGATGTTAGAAATTGCAAACTGATGGTTGGTGGCCCAATCAACGGCAGTTCATCATCCAGCATGAATATCGACAATGCAGTAGTGGATGCAATCAACATTAAGGGATTCGGACAAATACTTATGGAGAATGAATATGTTAGTTCATCACCTGTAAGCAATTACGACTCAACCAAAAAGGCATTCTGCTATGCCGATGGAGAGGAGGCGGAACATGTCGTCATTCGTCCTGCCCCACTGTATGTAAACAATATGGCAATCACACCTGAGAATGCAAAAAACATCCTCGAAGGAATCTCATACAACTTCGATACCAACACCCTGACGTTCAGCGGTTCAGCCTCTTACCCATGGAGTATCCGTTCTGCTGGCAGTCTCAACATCCAAGTCGACGGAGGATTCAACATGATCCAGCAGTCAGACGAAAGCAACACCAACATGGGTATCAACTGTGGTGGCGACCTCACCATCCGCGGTTTCGGTTCTCTCATGGTCACTGGATACGGAAAGGGCATCGTTTGTGATGGCAATTTATACGTCAAGGACGTCAACCTCATGGTATACAGCACCGACATTGCTATCAGAGCACTCAATGACGTAACGCTTAACGGAGCGTCAGTCGAAATGTCAGCAACCGCAGAAAACGGAATGTGCATATATTGTAAAGATATATACCTTCAGAGTTGTAAGGTCGAAAAACCAACCGACATCACCATTTCCGACGAAAGCAGCTGGACTAAACTCAAGAGTATCAAATATGCAAAAATTAATGCAGACCGCACATTCTCACTCTTTATTGCCGGTACTGCAGTTACCGATCAGAACAAGAATGACGTGCTTGGCGATGGAGGTACGGTAACCTACGACCCTACAAATGGCACCCTCTATCTCAAAAATGCAACAATCAATGGTGGTAACACAGCACACGCCATTCAGGACTACCAAGACGATCTGAAAATCAAACTCAGCGGAGAGAACACGCTGTTTTCGAATTACGGTGCACCAATTGCTACAACCGGTTCCGTTTCAATTTCGGGCGAAATAACAAAAGACTATTCAAGCAATATATTACGCATATCTCACACTGAAGCTTGGACTTCTTCAATTGGATGCAAAGGGAAAGCGTCTATATACAACTGTTCCGTATATGCAGATAAGATATCCAGCAGTCAAGGTACAGATACAATCAAAATTTCCGAGGCTTATGTAGAAAGTGGAATAGCAAATTTTGCTTATGTTAGTCTGGATAGAACTTACATCGAAACCGACTGCCACTACGACACTGCCAACAAGAAGTTTGTGGATGGCAACAATGCAGAAGTCAGTACAGTAGTCATCCGTCCTATCATCTTGAGAGTTGGCGGCGTCGACGTGACTGAAAACAATTGTTCCGACATCTTCGGCGACCAGACAGCATCTTACGATTTCGACACAAAGGTCCTCACCCTCAACAATGCTAACATTACCAATGGAAACATCAACTCTATCTGCCAGCTCGAAATCAAACTCGAGGGCGAGAACACCCTCGCATTTGATGATAGTACCACCTCTGGAATTGAAACGGCTAGGGGTAAACTTACTATCAACGGACCAGGAAGCCTCACTGTTACGAACACAGTTATTTTGATTGCAAATGGGTACAAGATGAAGAGCCAGTCACTATTCAGAATTGCACACTTAATTCCACTGCCTGCAACAATGGTATTATCAATAGCAATTCTCCAATCGTCATCAACAACTCAAATGTCAATCTCCCACGTTGTAATCCATTCATCGGATTATCTTTGACACTCGAGAACTGTCATAGCGTTAATCAGACTGAAGCCGACTTGGTAGAAAGTATCAAAAATTGGAATTGGACTGATGACCCAGTCAAGATTGTAGCCGACATCATTCTCGGCGACGTGAACAACGACGGCAAGGTAAACATCGCCGATATCCCTGACCTTATCACGTTACTCACTCCAAAGAGAGGCGGCACACTCATATATAAATTGCGCTACGATGCCAACAGCGATGGCAAGATCAACGTCAAGGATATCAAAGCCATCGAAAACCGTATTCTCGGTAAATAGACATTACGTTTGATTACATAACTAAAGGAAAGGGGGCGCGCACCCTCTTTCCTTTTTTTGGGGGCATTTTCATTCCTCCACCAGCCAATCTGCCCATCACCTTTCGCACCACATTCGTTCAATTGAGTTTCGCAGAAGGAAGAGAAAGTGAAAGTTATTTTTTAGAAAATAGGTGGGAAAGGGGTGAAAA
>DCIW01000072.1 GCA_002317225.1 Prevotellaceae bacterium UBA1716
CCAAAGTGTGGCAAGACCCGTAACTACTCTATTTATCAATGCGTTTGACCTTATTTTGCCAAAAGCGCATCAAGAAACATAAAAGGTGTAGGATGTAGGATAAAAACAAAAATTTCGGTTTTTTTCTTACTGCTTTGTAAACATTTTACAAAGTGTAAAGAAGAAACTTATTCGCCCAAAATCTCGTTCATCATAACGAGCATGCCATAGATATGCTGAAGGAGCGGACTGCTGATGAGTTTTGTGTTGATATTCACAACCTCGGTTTCCACCTTCTCGTTCTGAAGACCTTCCACAGCCTCTTCAAAATTAGAGAAAGGCACCACACCATCAGGATTGCAATGGAGTAACTTCACATTGTACTCAGGACTCCAACCGCGGCAGAGATTCTGACGATCCATAGCAGTAAGGAGCTGGTTGAGAGCATCAGGATTCTCTTCAATGTATTGGAGATTGAGAATCTTGTCGAGTTTCTTACCCGCAAACTTCATCATCATATCTATAATACCCTCCTTGTTCTCGCGAACTGCTTGAGGCACACCAGTCTGCAAAGCCTCTTCGGTGAAGAAATCTTCGTAGTTGAGATTTGCCATCTCCTCAGGATAACTGTTGAACATACTATTGATTACGAGCGGAACAACCGAACCGAGTCCCATCTCCTTGCCTTGCTCATACTCTTCCATATAAGTCTCGAAAGTGCGGCGCAAGTCGTAAGGACCATCACCACAATATACATGAGCGAGGTTTATGCGCTTCTGAGTTGCAGCATCTCTGCGCTGAACTTCGCGCAAAGAAGCGAGCGATACCGAACCGCCTTGCGAATAACCGCAGATGTATGATTTATAGTTGCTGTCGAGGTTCAGGCGCTTTGCCTTGGCATAGTCGAGTAGGGCGATGAGTGCATCAACACTTGTGCGACCATGTACTTCGTGGTTGAGATAGAGGTCAGGATGATCTGCCGACGAACCGAGACCGATATAGTCAGGCATTATACAGAGTGCACCAGTAGCAGCAAGAGCAGCTTCGACCGAAGTGTACTTTGTAGGAATCATGGCAAAACCGATATGAGTGCCGTGGTTGATGAGCATCACCTTGTTGATACGCTTCAAGAGAGGGTAGACGATGAGAGCAGAAGCGGTTACTGGCTTCATGTCTTGGTCGGTAGTCTGATACTCTATGCGTACAGTCTTATAGAGAGCAGGAACGATGCTTCGAGTGGTTGGAGTTTCGAAATCGAGGTTTGCTTCCGACTTTTCGAATGCTTTCTTCAAGTCGTTGTAGGCATCCATACCTACGAATGCCTCAAGTCCGCTCAAAGAGTTAGCGAGAAGTTCGTCTCCTGTCAGTTCGTTTTCTTCGAGAACATTAAAATTGTTTTCCGAGATTTGTTCATTTTGAGCATCCATCTCGACCATCACTTCTTTGTCTTGGCTACAAGAACTGAATCCGAAAGTAGCAACAGCAAGTGCTAAAATCAAATACTTTTTCATAAATTCTTTTGTTTTTTTATAGTTAATAATTAGGTGTTACGAGAAATAGTGTGTTAGTATTATAGTTAATGCACTCCACGTTGCATCGTCTATATCATCTGCAAAGTTAATTACTTTATTCCATTCTTCCAAATACTTGACTGACTTTCTCGTTTATAAGCGTAATAAGTTAGTATTTCGTTATGCTGAGTACTTAAGTGAAGAGCGAATATTCTTCTAGTTCCTTACAATTGCGTATGTATAATGGGCATTATGTTTAATACACAATTCGTAAAGATGTTCTTGTATATATACCCTATGCTCAGCAAGAATACTATCTAAAGCCCCTTCAGGTTCATCAAGAGCCAATGCTTTTTCTTTACTAACAATGCCACCATAGGTTAATTGTCAAATAATTCGTATTTTGTTTGCAAATTAACTTTCGGATATGATATTTTTTTGATTTTTATGCCCTTTAATTGATATTATTATATGATAATTAACGTTTTTTATCTATATTTGCATCGGAAACACAATCTGAATCTATCGCTTTTTATCTAATTTTATATAATAAACACATTTTAACCTTGTAGATATTATGAGAAGATTTTTTACCGTTTTGGCATTGTTTGCCATGTTTACGACTACGTTTGCTCAGCGTGTGACTGACAATCTTGATCGTGGTCTTGTTGCTGTCGATCCTCGTTCGGGAGGCGGCTTGTTCCTTAGTTGGCGTATTCAGACCGACGAATACTATGACGTAACCTACAATCTCTACCGCAATGGCGTAAAACTCAACTCTTCGCCACTTACTGTTTCAAACTACCATGATGCTTCTGGTAACTCTTCTTACACTTATACCGTGAAGGCTGTGGTGAATGGAGTGGAGCAGGCAGCAAGCAAGTCTGCCAAGATGTTTACTACCAATAAGTACACTAAGAATGGACATGCTGGCCAACCTGGTCATCTTCGCATCGCAATGAAGGATGTTGTTGACCGTAACGGTAAGGTCATTTATTCGGCTGATGGTTCTACATGCACATGGGATTATACGCTCAACGATGTCAGTCTTGCTGACCTCGATGGTGATGGTGAGGTGGAAATTATCGTTAAACGTATCAACGAAACTGACGGATCGACATCATATCCTGATGGCACTTCAAAGCAACTCTACGAAACATCAAATACTACTGCTTATACCATCATTGAGGCTTATAAGCTCAATGGTACTCGTCTTTGGTGGATCGACTGCGGACCTAATATGGTTAGCATGAGCGCAGTGGAAATCAACTGTGTAGCTTACGACTGGGACGAAGACGGTAAGGCAGAAATCGTTATGCGTGGTGCTGATAATATGATTATCCACAAGGCTGATGGTACTACTTATAATGTAGGTAATATGTCGGTCAATACTCGTAATGACCTTGTCAGCCATACAAATGCTCAGTATGCTTGGACTCGTACAGGCAGCGAATACCTTCTTTATTTAAATGGTGCAACCGCTTCTCCTTATCAGGTGATGGAATATCCTCTCAAGCGATTCGAAAGCGATGAGTCGGGAAAGACAGAACAGCAGGTTTGGTCACCTAATAATTCAAATGGTGGTTACGGTCACCGTTCATCAAAGTATTTCTTTGGTGCTCCTGTACTTGATGGTCGTCACGCAAGCATTTTCCTTGCTCGTGGTATCTATACTCAGACTAAGATGGTTGCTCTCGATGTGAACCGTTCATCTCACCAACTCACACAGCGTTGGTATTGGAGAGACAATACAGTTGGTAGTTCTTGGTTCGGACAGGGTAACCACAACTTCTCTATTGCCGATGTTGATGGTGATGGTTGTGATGAAATCATTTATGGTTCGATGACTATCGACAACAATGGTAAGGGTCTTTCTACTTCAGGTTTAGGTCATGGTGATGCAATGCACGTAGGCGACCTCGACCCATTCCGCAAGGGTCTTGAAGTATTTGCTTGTAACGAAGAGAAGCCATCAAACAATCTTCGCGATGCTTCTACATCTGAAATCCTTTACCGTCTTCAAGGTTCAAGTGATGATGGACGTGCTCTCATGGGCAACTTCCTCGCTGACTATCCTGGTTGTTCTGGTCGTTCTGTTTCTTCAGGAGTTATCTCATCTGCTTCTCACAGTGTGATTTCTGAATATACTGCAGACAACTTCATTTCTTGGAGTCAGCTCAATGGCCGTATCTACTGGGATGGCGACTTGCTCGAGGAAATGATGGCATCAACTTCTGGTAACCAAAATCAGCCAGGTGTGGTTTATAAGCCAGGCAATACACGTATTATGCAGACTGATGGTGCTGCTACTATCAATAGCACTAAGAAGAATCATTGTGCTCAGGGTGATATCATTGGCGACTGGCGCGAAGAGATTATTATGCGTTCAAGCGACAACAAGGCTCTTCTCGTTTATTCTACTGACATCGCTACAGAATACCGTATTCCATCTCTCTGGTACGATCATGCTTATCGTCAGGCAATGGTATGGCAGCCATGTGGTTACAACCAGCCACCTCACACAAGTTTCTTCCTTGGCGAACTCGAAGGCATCACAAAGGCTCCTGTTCCTTACACTAATACTAATCGTTCAGAACTCAGTGCCAACAGCACAATCACAAGCAACTACAATAGCAAGGCTGTGATGCTCTGCAATGCTGGCAACTATGGTATTGATGCCAATGGTGTTTCTCCTTCTCTCCTCGTTGTTAATGTTCCTTCTACTGTAAGCGGTACAGGCAATAACAACAATATCACTCGTTCATACTCAGTTACTTCTCTTGGCGCTTCGATCAATGGCACAAATCAGAAGGGTGACCTTAAGGGTACTATGAACTTTGTTAAGCAAGGTGATGGACTCCTCAAACTCACAGCACGCACATTCTCTTATACTGGTAATACAGATGTATGGGCTGGTTCGCTCTATTTCCGTGGCACACTCAATAGCCCATTGTGGATGAATCGCCACACTACTCTCTACACAGCAGGTACTTACAACAAGTCAGTAACTATGGAGTACGGTTCAACTCTCTATCTCAGTTACACTAATTGTCAGAATGATGGTTCTGCTCCTGCAACTGAATACACAACTGCAAATATCAACACTCTCAACCTTTATGAAGGTTCGCGCGTGGTATTTGATATTGATGATTCTGGCAATCAGACAGACGTGCTCAACATCACTACTTTGAACGTTCGTAAGCGCGACTGGTCTTATGGTCCTCAGTATCTTGCACCTGTACTCCAGATCAATTCTACTCGTACACTTGGTGGTGGCAGTTACAAGATTGGTAACCTTACTAACGCAACAGGACTTAACGATATCATCATCGAAGGTTCATTTGCAAGTGGTGCACAATTATCTCTCAAGCATACTAACGGAGCGCTTTACCTTGAGGTTGCTGGTGTTCCTGCAAACTCTTCAAACTCTGCTGCTACACCTTGCACTAACCTCGACGGTCAAATGTTCGTGATGACTGCAGACGGCAAGACTCTCTGTCCTGTGAAGGATTCAAATGCTCCTCAGGATTGTAAGGTTATTGACTTCACATCATTCAACTCTAATACTGATTATGCAAACGTAAGATTTGCAAAGGTTACAAACTCTTCTGCCCAGGGCGACAACCTCTACACTATCCAGTTCTGCAATGCATCAGGTGCTAATTACTCACTCTGGGGCACAGCAGGTTATCTCAACTTCCAGCCAAATGGTGCTACAATCGTCTTTGCACTTGGTCTTAACAACCAATACGGTCAGGATTGTCAGAATGGTGGTCTCTGGGCTATCTCTTATGCAAATGGTCAGGGCTATCTCGTGAAGAATGTGGCTAACGACACATATTACAACCCATGTGTTGCCGCTCCATCTGCCGAACCAGTTTATGTACAGTTCAAGACTTTGGACGAAGCACTCAATCCTAATACTAATAACGATGACGCTGCCGAAGAAGATAACACTACAGAGGAAGATAATACTCCTTCAGACGATAACAACTCTTCTGATGATAATGCTTCTTCAAATGATAATACTTCTTCAAACGACAACACTTCTTCTAACGAAGTAGCAGGTCCAACAGAAATTTCTTGTACCGACCTCAATGGTAAGATGTATATCATCACAGCAAACGGTTCAACTCTCTGCCCTATTAAGAATTCAAATGCTCCTCAAGACTGTAAGGTAGTGCAGCTCGACGAATTTGATGCAAGTACATACTACGCATACGCTAAGTTTGCTAAGGTAACTAATTCATCTGCACAGGGCGACAACCTCTACACTATCCAGTTCTGCAACACATCAGGTTCAAATTACTCACTTTGGGGCACATCAGGTTATCTCAACTTCCAGCCAAACGGTGGTTCAATCGTATTTGCACTTGGACTTAACAACCAATATGGTCAGGATTGTCAGAATGGTGGTCTTTGGGCTATCACTCGTGTTGAGGGGCAGGGCTATCTTGTGAAGAATGTGGCTAATGGCACATATTACAACCCTTCAGTTGCCTCTCCATCTGCAGAACCTGTTTATGTACAGTTCATCACAATGGAAACAGTAGTTTCTACTCCTTATCTTCAGGATTTCGAACAGTCAAGCAGCAACCGATACGGATTCACTACAAACGGTGCATCAATCAGTCAGTACACTATGTCTGATGGTTCTCATTGCTTGCACGCAGACCAGGCTGGTGGTTCAGGCGATCGTAGCGCAAATCTTGACCTTACAGCACAGAGTTCAGCATTTGCTACAGCAACTGATTATACATTCGAATTCGATTGGGGATTGTCAGTAGCTAACCAGAAGACATCTACTACTACTCTCCTTGCTGACAATGGTTCTACATTGTTCACAATCACTACTCCTGCTTACGGCACATCTACTTTGACCAATGCTTCAGGCACTACAATTGCTACTCTTACAAATGATGGTTACACTAAGGCTGCTCCAAAGAAGCTTTCACACTTCAAGGTTGCAAGCAATGGTGACGGTACTTATCTCACAGTTACTTACAACGGTCAGACAGTAGTAAACAACTACAAGATTTCAGATGGACTTGTACATCTCACAGCCCTCAACACATGGCTTGGACGTGCAGTTTCACACCTTGCAATCGACAACATCGTCCTCACTACTACCACAACTTCAATCATTAGCCATGCTAAGAACAGAACATATATCGAAGTAGAAGAGGAAGAGGCTACAGATATCACTACAGTTGATGCTGAACCAGAAATTGTAGCTATCTACTCACTCTCAGGTTCTCCACAGTCTTCACTCCAGCGCGGTGTCAACATCGTCAAGATGAGCAACAACACAATCCGCAAGATTTACGTTAAGTAACATTTAATCCAAAACATAATAAGGAGGGTGTACCAATCGTCATTAGACTTTTGATACACCCTTTTATACATTATGAATGCATGAGTTGTCAAGAAATATTTGAGATACTTTTACTTCATGCTTTAGTGGTATAGTTTATGGTTGTAATGCAATGGCTGAAGTTTCTGGTACTGTGGAACTTAATCGTTTGCCTATAAAATACAATCATTTCATAGTGCAAAGCAATTTTTCTTTGATATCATTAATTGTTTTGTGTTTTTTCACTATCTTTGCACCGAAATAATCGTAAATACCAAATAAATATGCAATTAAACCGTTTATTTGTTACAGCAATGGTTGTTGTAGCACTTTTTGCAACGGGGGCAAAAAACGTTATTAATGCTCAAGTTGTTCACTCAGTTATTGGAACCAAAGTTACTTCTTCGGATGGAAAAGTAACTGTAACCTGCATGTCGAAAAAGCAGAATTATGGTGGCAGTGCTGACACTCGTGACACGGACATCAATTCGCCTAAGTCTATAAATGTACATCCCAACGGTACGAAGTATTATGTCAACTCGTTGGAGGGAGGTACGACTGTGGTCTATGATTTCAAGACAAACAAAAAGATTAAGGTCATAAAGCATACTTTTACAGAAGATGATGCCGCACTATGGAGCAAGCCATCGGGATTTTACGAATTCACTCATTACACCCCTTCTATACGTAAGGATGTGAATACTTTCTTTGGCAAACCGGTAGAGAGCACATTCTCGCATAATGGACGCTACTTGTGGGTTCCTTATTACAGAAGGAGTTTTGACATCAATGCACAAGACCCATCTGCTGTTGCCGTAATAGACACGAAGTCGGATAAGATTGTCCGTTTGATGGAGACCGGACCACTTCCGAAAATGATTGCAACATCGCCTGACGGAAAGTATGTTGCCATTTCGCATTGGGGCAATAACACAATCGGTTTGATTGATATTTCGAGTCCTGACAGCAAGAATTGGAAGCATAAGAACTGTTATGTGGTCGACCAGCAGTTGAAACTTAACTATAGTTTGACAAGTCCTGTAAACCGTGATGTCAATTCTGGTTATTGCTTGCGTGGAACTGTGTTCACTCCTAAAGGTAAGTACCTTCTCGTCGGATGTATGGGCGGTGGTGGTGGTATAGCCGTAATCGACACTCAATCTGGTAAGTATCTTGGACGCGTTTTGGGAATGATGCCTAATGTCAGACATCTTGTGATTAAGAATAACTTCTTGTACCTCAGCATTTGTGGTATGGGATATGTACAGCGTATTCCACTTGAAACGTTCATTAAGGCAATAGACAATTTGAAAACTGCAAAATATACAAATCTTACAGGTTGGACAAACTGCAAGGTTGGTGGCGGAGCCCGTACTATCGAAATGTCTCCAAGCGGACGTTATGTGTTTGCTGCATGTAACAATGTGAGTCAATTGTGTGTTGTGGATACCAAAACTATGACTCAGATACTTTCTATACCGGTTGATTCTTATCCTGTAGGTTTGGACGTTTCGAAAGATGGCAAGTATGTGTTTGTCACTTCACAAGGCAAGAGAGGTTGCGGTGGAAATGCTGTAAATATATATAAGGTTGAATATACTAAATAGCATATTTCGATGAAAAGAAAATTGTTGTTGGGACTTGTGTGTTGTGCTTTTGCGGAAGTGAATGCACAACAATATCCGCTTGTCCATCCTGAATTGGATGAGTCGGTGGTAACGAGTGATAGTTGCTTGAAAGTCACTTTCTTTGCTCGCAAGCAGAACTTTCCAGGTGGTGATGCAATGAGTCGTGATGTGGATATCCATTCGCCTAAGTCGGTAAACATGCATCCTGATGGAACACGCTATTATGTCAACTCGCTCGAAGGTGCCACGACCGTAGTCTATGACTTCAAGACAAACGAGAAAATAAAGATTATACGCCATAATTTCACAGAGGCGGATTCGCTGCTTTGGGGAAAAGATGGCAACTACTACCAATTCAAACATTATAAGAACAATCTGAACACATTCTTTGGTAAGCCTGTAGAGAGTACCTTCTCGCATGCTGGCAGATATCTTTGGATTCCTTATTACAGAAGAAGTTACGATATCAATGCACAGGATCCCTCGGCTGTTGCTATCATTGATACTGAGAAGGATGAGATTGTTCGACTGATGGATACGGGGCCATTGCCTAAGATGATTGCGACATCACCTGATGGGCAGTTTGTGGCCATTTCACATTGGGGCAATAATACTGTAGCACTTATTGATATTAAGAGTGACAACCCGATGGAATGGAAGCATAAGGCATGTCTCGTTGTTGATAAGGAACTTGAGTTGAATTTCAGTTTGACAAAGTCTGTTGACCGTGATAATGATTCTGGTTATTGCTTGCGAGGAACCGTGTTTACGCCTGATAATCATTATTTATTTGTCGGTTGTATGGGAAATGATGGCGGTATTGCAGTCATCGACCTTCAGCAGATGAAATATCTTGGTCGCATAAAGGGCATGATTCGTAATATGCGTCACATGGTTTTGCGAGATGGGTATCTTTATTTGAGTATCAATATTTCGGGATATGTTCAGAGGATAAAGCTGGAGACACTTTTGTCATACATTCCACAACTTGATGGGGGAGAGCTCATTATTGATGGTTGGGATAGTTGTCAGGTGGGCAAAGGTGCCCGTACTATCGAACTGACTCCCGATGGAAAGTATATCTTTGCTGCTTGTAACAATGCAAGTGCGCTCTATATAGTCGATGTGGATAAGTTTGATGTTTTAGGAAGCATACCAGTAGATTCTTATCCGGTAGGACTTGACATTTCTGCCGATGGTCGGTTTGTTTTCACAACTTCCCAAGGTCGAGGCGAATATGGCGGAAATGCCGTGGATATATTTGAATTAGAAAGACTTAAGTGAAAAGATGAAGGGTGTATCAAACGGTAAATGTTGATACACCCTTCTAATTATAGAATTTTGTGGATAATACTCTTTAGAGTGGGTAGTTCTCGAAGTCGTAAAGAATAGTTGAGAGATAACGCTCACCTGTATCTGGGAGGAGAGCTACAATCTTCTTTCCCTTATATTCTGGCAACTTAGCGAGTTCGCTTGCTGCATAAGCACTTGCACCTGAAGAGATACCTACGAGGAGACCTTCTGTAGCAGCGAGCTTACGGCTTGTGAGGATTGCTGCATCGTTTGGAACCTTGAAGATTTCATCAACTGCTTCGCGGTCGAAAGTCTTTGGAACAAAACCTGCACCGATGCCCTGAATCTTGTGAGCACCTGGAGCTTCGCCTGAAAGAACTGCTGAAGAAGCAGGTTCAACAGCAACGATCTTGATAGATGGCTTGAGTTCCTTGAGGCGCTTACCTACACCACTAACTGTACCACCAGTACCTACACCTGCTACGAATACATCGATGTCACCATCTGTGTCGCGCCAAATCTCTTCAGCTGTAGTAGAGTAGTGGATAGCAGGGTTGTTTGGATTCTCAAACTGCTGGAGGATAACTGCTCCAGGAATTGAGTCGCGGAGTTCTTCTGCCTTAGCGATTGCACCCTTCATGCCTGCTGAACCTGGAGTGAGAACTACCTGTGCTCCGTATGCCTTAACGAGGTTGCGACGTTCGATTGACATGGTTTCAGGCATTGTGAGGATAAGTTTGTAACCCTTTACTGCACTTACAAATGCGAGACCTACACCTGTGTTACCTGAAGTTGGTTCTATGATTGTTGCACCTGGAGCGATGATGCCTTCTTCTTCTGCTTTAGCAATCATGTTGAATGCGATACGGTCCTTAACTGAACCACCTGGGTTGAAGTATTCAACCTTTGCGATTACGCTTGCTCCAAGGTTTTCTGACTTTGCGAATGAATTGAGCTCCAAAAGAGGAGTGTTACCGATAAGCTCGGTGAGCTGTGATGCGATCTTTGCCATAGTTATATGAAGTTTTTTTGTTTGTTTTTAATTTTGATGCAAAGTTACGTTGTATTTCTTTTCTATGCAAATAAATTGGGTAAAAGAACATCATTATACCACATCTATGGTATGAAATGGTGATAACATCTAATACTTATATGTTACCCATGCTTGTCTTAGTAACCTTCTCCCCTCCCTTTTAGTGGGAGGGGTAAGGGGTGGGTCTTAAATCTGTGCAAATGCCTGATCAAGGTCAGCGATGATGTCATCGATATGTTCAACACCAATTGACAAGCGAACAGTTGTTGGAGTGATGTGCTGCTCTGCCAATTCCTCAGGACTCATCTGTGAGTGAGTAGTTGTGTAAGGATGTATCACGAGAGACTTCACGTCAGCTACGTTTGCGAGGAGAGAGAAAATCTGGAGAGAGTCGATAAACTTCCATGCATCTTCCTGAGTACCATTAATCTCGAATGTGAAGATTGAACCACCGCCATTAGGGAAGTACTTCTGATAGAGTGCGTGATCAGGGTGTGATGGAAGTGATGGGTGGCTAACAGACTTAACCTTAGGATTGTTTGCAAGATACTCAACTACCTTCTGCGCATTGTATGTGTGACGCTCGATACGGAGTGGGAGAGACTCAACACCTTGAAGAAGAATCCATGCGTTGAATGGAGAGATAGTAGCACCTGTGTCACGAAGGATGACCGCACGAATACGAGTTACGAATGCTGCTGCACCTGCTACATCTGCAAATACTGCTCCGTGGTATGATGGGTCTGGCTTAGCGATAGTTGGGTACTTGTCTGCATTTGCCTTATAGTCAAACTTACCTGCATCAACGATAACACCGCCGAGAGAAGAACCGTGACCACCGATGAACTTAGTTGCTGAGTGAACTACAACGTCTGCTCCGTGTTCGATAGGACGAATGAGGATTGGAGCGAAGGTGTTGTCAACGATAAGAATTGTGTTGTGCTTGTGAGCGATTTCTGCAATTGCATCGAGATTAGTCACGTCTGAGTTTGGATTACCAAATGTCTCAACGTAAACTGCCTTTGTGTTTGGCTGGATAGCAGCTTCTAATGCTGCAAGGTCATTAACGTTTACGATTGAATAACTGACACCTTGAGTTGAGAGAGTATGAGTGATAAGGTTGAACGAACCACCGTAAAGATTGTCTGCTGCTACGATGTGGTCACCATTCTGTGCAATATTCTGAAGTGCGTAAGTAACTGCTGCTGCGCCTGATGCTACTGCAAGACCTGCCACACCACCTTCGAGTGCTGCTACACGATCTTCGAATACACCCTGAGTAGAGTTTGTAAGACGACCGTAGATGTTACCTGCATCGCGAAGACCGAAACGGTCTGCTGCATGCTGTGAGTTACGGAATACGTAAGAAGTTGTCTGATAGATTGGCACTGCGCGAGCGTCTGTTGCTGGATCTGGAGTTTCTTGACCTACGTGAAGTGCGAGTGTTTCAATGTGAAGTTTAGTTGCCATAATGTAATGTATTTTTAATTTGTTATTAATAATCTTGTTTTGTTTTTGGACCTCTTTTTCTTAAATCCGCTGCAAAGTTACGGACTTTAGAATGATTGCCCAAATAAAACTTAAAACATAGGAAATAAAATCTTTCAAAAGGCAAAATGGTGGAAAATATGCAATAAAGTGGTCTTAATAATGAATTATTTGTGGAATTTTATTCTTATACGAGAAAAAAGCATTAAATTTGCCCAAGAAAACTAATAAAAACAAATATATTATGCAAGATTTTAAGACCCTTGTACAGACTCGTCGTTCTGTACGCAAGTTCACAGATCAGGAGATTAACCCTGAAGATTTGCAACTCATTCTTCGTGCTGCTCTTATGGCACCAACAAGTAAGTCAACTCGTGGTTGGCACTTTATCGTAGTTGATGATAAGGATATCCTTGAGAAGATGTCGCTCTGTCGTCCTATGGGAAGCCAGTTCCTTGCAGAATGTAAGGCTGCAATCGTAGTGCTTGGTGATCATGAAGTAACAGATGTATGGGTAGAGGATGCTTCAATCGCAGCTGTTACTATGCAGTATCAGGCTACAGATCTCGGACTTGGCAGTTGCTGGTGTCAGATTCGCAATCGTTTCATGAATGATAGTGAAAGTGCAGATAATATCCTTCGTTTCCTCCTCCGTTATCCACAGAACCTCATTGCGGAGTGTGTAATTGGAATTGGTTATCCAGCCATTGAGCGTAAACCTCAGAATGAGGACAACCTCAAGTGGGAGAATGTGCATATTGGTTTGTTCAATACTGAAGAATAATGAAAATAGTATTCATCGGCTCGGGCAACCTTGCAACTAATCTCGGGAAAGCACTATATCGTGCAGGTCATGAGATTTTGCAGGTTTATTCACGAACAGCGGAGAATGCAGACGATTTTGCCGAACTCTTTGAGTGTAGTGCCACTACTGATATATATAATATAAGGTGTGATGCTGATATTTATATATTTTCGGTGAAGGATAGTGTGCTCGAAAGATTGGCAAATTGTGTTGCTGATAGCATCACAGATAAGTTGTTTGTTCATACTGCAGGAAGTATGCCTATGGATGTTTTGCCTGTAAAAAGACGTGGCGTATTATATCCTATGCAGACTTTCTCAAAGAGAAGGGAAGTGGATTTCTCTGTTATTCCTACCTTTGTTGAGGCTGAGAACGAGGATGATTTGCAGTTATTGAAGACTTTAGCTGAAAGTATAACTGAATCTGTATATGTGCTTGATAGTGAGAAACGTAAGAACTTGCATTTGAGTGCTGTGTTCTGTTGTAACTTTGTCAATCATTGTTATCGATTAGGCGAAAAGGTGCTTGATGGCATTCCTTTCTCTGTTATGCTCCCTCTTATTGATGAGACTGCTCGAAAGGTTCATGAAATGACGCCTTCGGATGCTCAGACTGGTCCTGCTATTCGTTGGGATGAGAATGTAATTGAGAATCAGATGATGATGCTTGACAACAAACCTGAGATGAAAACTATTTATGAACAGTTAAGTAAAAGTATTCATAATGATAAACTATGACTTGACAAAGATTCGTGCGATGTTCTTTGATGTTGATGGAGTTCTTTCGTGCGAAACTATCACCCAGCATCCTAATGGCGAACCGATGCGAACAGTAAATATCAAGGATGGATATGCTCTCCAACTTGCTGTTAAGCGTGGACTTGTACTTGCTATTATCACAGGCGGGAGAACAGAAAGTGTTAGGGTTCGTTATGAAGGACTCGGCATAAAGGAGGTTATTCTTGGTGCTTCAGTTAAAGTGAAGATCTACAATGAACTAAAGGAAAAGTATGATCTCAAAGATGAGGAAATACTCTATATGGGTGATGACATTCCTGATTATGAGATTATGCAATTGTGTGGTTTGCCTTGTTGTCCTGCTGATGCTGCTCCTGAAATCAAGGCTATCAGCAAGTATGTGAGCCATATGTGTGGTGGCATGGGTTGTGGTCGTGATGTAGTTGAACAAGTATTGAAGGCTCAGGGAATGTGGTTTGGTGATCAGACGGCGTTTGGTTGGTAAAGGCTCCCTGGCCCTCCTATTTAGAGAGGGGTAGGTTACTTAATGAAAATGAATAGCATGTTAGATAATATAAAGAAATATAGGGTAGTTTTGGCAAGTAATTCGCCTCGTAGGAAGGAACTACTTGCAGGACTTGGTATTGACTTTGTGGTTCGTACTCTCCAGGGGATAGACGAAAGTTATCCTGAAGATTTGAAGGGTGAAGATATTCCAAAGTATATTTCTGGGCAGAAAGCTAAGGCATACAAGGCATTGATGGCAGATGACGAACTCATCATTACTGCTGATACGATAGTTTACGTTGATGGTGAAGTGCTTGGAAAACCAAAAGATTTTGAAGATGCCCGTCGTATGTTCCATCTTATGTCTGGAAGAAAACATGAGGTCATTACTGGAGTGAGCATTGTTACAAAGGAAAAAACTGTTCAGTTTGCCACAACCACAAATGTGACTTTCGCATTTCTTACTGATGAAGAAATAGATTATTACATCGAGAAATATCATCCATACGATAAAGCCGGTGCTTATGGCATACAAGAGTGGATTGGTTATATCGGCATCACAGGCATTGAAGGTAGTTACTTTAATGTTGTTGGTTTGCCTGTTCAAAGGTTATACACAGAATTGAAATCAATTTGAATATGAATAGCGAAATAAATAAAGTTCATGATCTTGATGATGTTGATATCAAGATTCTTCGTGCACTTCAAGAGAATTGTCGTCTAACAACCAAGGAGTTAGCACTAAAGATTCATCTTTCTACAACTCCTACTTTCGAACGCCAACGCCGTTTGGAACGTGAGGGCTATATCCAAAAGTATGTTGCAATCCTTAATGCAGACCATCTTGAACGTGGTTTTCAAGTGATGTGCAACGTCACCATGCGCCAAATCAATCGCGAAATTGCTGACCAATTCAAAAATGCTGTTGAAGATTGGAACGAAGTAACGGAATGCTACAATGTCAGTGGTGAAGGCGACTATATGCTCAAGGTCTGTGTCAGCAGCATGCACCAGTACCAACAGTTCGTCCTCAACAAGTTGGGCGGTTTCCCATATATTGGTCACATCAAGAGTATCTTCATCATGGATACACTGAAGTTAAGTTATGGGTTGCCATTATAAGTAGGTATTCAAAATTATTTACATATTACATCTGTATGTGCTTTTTTCATATTTGCAACATCTCTTTGGCGCATCTTTCCACTTCATTTTCAGTCACTATGCCCGCATAGCTCCTTCAACTGAAGTTAGAAATCTGCATCCAAATAGATTGTTTCAAATATAAAAATAATTATGAACACCTACTTAGACAATTAAATAAACAAAAAGAGAGCTCTGTGAACAAACACAAAGCTCTTTTTTTGTATACATAATTTATTTTCTTATATAGTCCTTCAATTCCTCATAGCTGAATGAGATTGTGGTGCAACCGACAGCGTAGGGGGCGATGTCGTATTGATTGTAGAAGAATGATACGCTATCCTTTTTGAGGAGGAAGTTTTCAGATACAAACATGCTTTCCATTTCGAGGTAGCCGAGAGCATGGAGAGAGTCAACAGTTGGAACGCTAAGATTATCCATAAGGCGTTGGGTAAGTTTGTCGCAAAGAGTATAGGTGCAGGTATCGGTAAAGAACTCGTAAAGGTTGATTTTCTCTCCGGTATTTGCATCGAAACGTAGAATTGTAGTCACCATGGTAGGGTGGGCACCACCACCATAGAAGTCCTCGACAAGAGTGTAGTTTATAACTCCTTCTTTACCATATTCTGCCTTCCCGGTATAATGATCGTAGATTTCTGGAGCCATATCATCATTCTCGTATTCAGTTTGCAAGCGTGATATAAATGTGTCTACGGCCTTTTTACAATCTGTTTCGTCTTTTTGGTTGAGGAATGTTTCGATAAGCAGGTTGTTTATCTTACGACAAACATCAGCATTCTCAATTGTCATTGTGTCCATAAACTCCATATTAACTGTGATGTCATACGGAGGGACAATGATAGTATCACCGCTAACAGTCTCCTTCTCAACTTTTTCTGCCTTCACTTCTGCGGAAACATTAACGGTATGTATGTTATTCCATTTTTCATTGTTTGCACAAGAGTATGCAATAAGCACAACTATGCATCCAATCAACAAATATTGGGAACCTTTCATTTCTTTTTGGTAATAAAATCTTTCTAATAATCCTAAATTTGAACCTTCTTATCTATTGGTAAAGAGTTTTCTCTATATATCAATTACTCTTGAGTGCTTTCTTCTTGCTCCAGCGATTCTGGTTCTTCAACAACTTCAGCAGGTGTTTCTACCGATGGGGTAGGTTCGATAGAATCAATTACAACCTCTGTGTCTTTTTCAAGTTCGGGAAGAACAGGTTCTTCTTTCTGGATAAACTGCTCTTCTGCAATTGTGTCTTCCTTCGCGCCTTCGAATGCATGCATCTTTGGTTGAGGCTTGCGGTCAATCACAACAATGGCAGCTGTTGCAATCACAGAAAGCAAGAGGAATGCAGTAGTGCTATGCTTAATAACTTTGCTTTCTGAATCAAACTTATATGAGATAGCACAATATGCAGATGACAAAACAATCCAGAAGATATCTTCCCAAGTAATACCAAACATCAGGCAACGAAGAATCATAACAATGATGATTGTCACTGCTATAACGAGACCTAAGTCTGCATACGAATTGCGCTTCTTCTTTTCTTCTGACATAGTGGTTTCTTTAATTCGATTGCAAAATTAGTTATTCTTAATTTAATATAATAATGTATAGGTAATTATTTTTTCAAAAGACTAAAAAAGACAACAAAAAAGGTGTGCAAAGCAGTTTACTTTGCACACCTAATATTGAATTGTAAAGTGGACTTGTTATTACAATGACATTCCCTGGAGGAATGAGATAAGTACACCGGCAGCAACTGCAGAACCGATAACACCTGCTACATTTGAAGACATACAGTAGTTAAGAACGTGGTTCTTTGGATCGTACTTTGTAGAGATGAGGTTACATACACGGCTTGCCATAGGCACAGCAGAAAGACCAGTTGCACCGATGAGTGGGTTGATCTTCTTCTTTGCGAAGAGGTTCCAAACCTTTACCATGCAGATACCTGAAGCGATAGAAAGACCGAATGCGAAGAAACCACCAACTACGATACCGATTGTAGTCCAGTTGAGGAATGCATCAACTGTCATTGTTGCACCTACACAGAGACCAAGGAATACTGTACAAGTGTTCATCACTGAGTTAGAGATTGTGTCGAAGAGACGGCTTGTATCTGAACCGATTTCCTTCAAGAGGTTACCGAACATAAGCATACCGATCAAAGAAACTGCTGATGGCACGAGGAGTGCAACGATAGTAGTTACTGCGATAGGGAAGATGATCTTGATAACCTTCTCATTCTTAATCTTGTTTGAAGGAGGGAAGAGCTTGTCCTGTTCCTTCATGTTGATACGAAGTTCCTTCTCAGAGCAGAGCAACTTAACCACGAGTGGGATGATTACAGGCACGAGTGCCATGTAAGAGTAAGCTGCAATAGCGATTGGAGCAAGGAGGTGTGGAGCCAACTTGATAGTTGTGAAGATAGCAGTAGGGCCATCAGCACCACCGATGATACCGAGAGCAGCAGCTTCCTTGATGTTGAATGCGCCAGAACCTACAGCACAAAGAAGTACTGCAAAGATACCGAGCTGAGCAGCAGCACCGAAGATAGCAAGCTTAAGGTTGCGGAGCATAGGGCCGAAGTCTGTAAGTGCACCTACACCCATGAAGATTACTGGTGGAAGGAAACCTGTCTTGATAAGGAGATAGTAGAGGAAGTTCATCAAACCAAGTTCGTGAGCTACGTCATGGATAGACATCTCCCAGATATTGTATTCCTGTCCGTGATAAAGAATCTTACCAGTCTCGTCAGCCTGAAGCACACCCATCTCACCGCCTGGGAAGTTTGCGATAAGCACACCGAAGGCGATTGGGATGAGGAGCAATGGCTCGAAGTGCTTGACAATACCAAGGTACAAGAGTACGAAGGCAAGCAAGTACATGATGACATAAGTACCATTAGCGGCTACGATGTCGCTAAAAGCAGTCATCTCATAGAGGTTATTTAATATGTTATAAATTGCGTCCATTGTCTAATTAAGCCATTTTCATGATTGGATCATCTTCTTCAACTGAGTCGCCTGAGTTTGCGAGGATAGCAGTGATAGTACCTGCCTTGTCAGCACGGATAGCATTGAATGTCTTCATTGCCTCAATGTAACCAAGTACGTCACCTGCCTGAACTGCATCGCCAACCTTCTTTGGAGTCTCAGAGTTGTCCTTTGTAAGGTAGAACTTACCCTCAAGTGGAGCGAGGATATCTTCGCCTTCACCTGCTGGAGCTGCTGCGCCTGCTGCTGGAGCTGCTGCTGCAGGAACTGCATCGCCGTAAGCGATTTCAACCTTATAGTTAACACCGTTCACGTTAACAGTAACAGACTTAGGACCTTCAGCACCTACTGCTGGAGCATTCTTTGCAGCCTTACGCTTAGCGAGGTCAGCCTCGAAGTCTGCCTTAGCCTTACCAGACTTGTAAGCACGATACTGTTCTGGGTGCATAGAGAGTTCGAAGAGTTCTTCTTCATCCTGACCAAGTTCCCAACCGTTCTCCTGCATTTCCTTACGGAATTCATCGAGCTTGTCTGGATAGTAAGACTGTGGATCCTGAGT
>DCIW01000105.1 GCA_002317225.1 Prevotellaceae bacterium UBA1716
TCAAGAAGGCTGAGTAGTTACTTTCACGCATAATTATTCGTTAATTTAGGATAATTATCTTAAATTTGCACCGAAATGATACAAAGAAGCATAACATACACTCTGATAGCCTCTATCCTTTTGTTCGCCGCTTGCACTAAGTCACAAGTTGGCGAACAGAGTCAGCATGAAGAAGAGGCAGTTCAGATTGTTGGCAGCACACACGACACAGACACACTCATCAGCTATGCCAACAAATACTCTAAAAATGGGGACAAGAAGGCGGAAGCCATCATTCGAGAGACATTGGGAAAGCAATACCGAGATCATTCGGACTTTGCCAATGCTATCATACAGCACGACTCTGCCATTATTCTTGCAAGTAGTATAGGGGACACACTCAACTGGATTCGTTCCCTCAATCAGCAAGGCACCAACTTCCGCCGCATGGGTGATATGGACGAAGCGTCCAAACTCCATTATAAGGCTCTGGAACTGTGCGAAGAAATGAAGGCCGACACATCTTTTATGTCGAGGAAGAATAGGGTCGTATCCCTCAACGGACTTGGCAATGTGCTGCTCTCAATGGAAAACTACGAAGAGGCTGGTAAGGTGTTCCGCGAGGCATTGGAGGGAGAACGCTCACTCGGAAGCCCTGTGGGACAAGCTATCAACTATGCTAATATCGGCAGCATATTCGAACGAAATAACCAACTCGACTCTGCACGCATCTACTATAATAAGTCGATGGAGATGAATCAACAGGCAGGAAATGCCGTTGGAATCGGCCTTTGTCATCAATATCTTGGCAAACTCAACGAGAAAGAGGGCAAGATGGACGAAGCAGCAAAGAACTACAACACCAGTTACGAAGTGCTTCTGCCAACAGGCGATTCGTGGCATTGGCTCGAGGCAAGCATTGCCCTTTCCAAACTCTATCTCTCCACCAACAATCCTGATTCAGCACGCAAATACATAAACATCACCACTGCCAAATCAGAGGAAATAGCATCGAAAGAACATAAGGCAACAGCGTATGCCCTCGGTTCGGCATACGAAGAGAAATGGGGTTCTAATTCGCTCGCGTTCATATTATATAAGAAGAGCCACGAACTCAACGATAGTGTTCTCAGCGAACGCAACTATAATAATATGCAGAATCTGCGAGTGAATTATGAGTCCAAACGCCGAGCTGCAGAACTCGAACAGGCAAGAGATGAGGCCAAGATGGAGCAGAGCAACCGTCGCATTATCACATGGGCAAGCGTTATTGCCATGTTAGTCCTCTTCGGCATCACCCTCGCCTTGCTTCATGCTAATGCCGTACGCAAGAAATCAAACGAAACTCTCACTAAGGCGAATGATGCTATGCGAAAGGCCGACGAAGAACTTCGCAAGGCTGATGCAGAACTACGTTTGGCTGATGCAGAACTCCGACAGGCTGACAGCGAACGACAAGCATTCTATAGAGACATTGCTCACAGACTCCGTACCCCTCTCACCGTCGTTATCGGTATGACTCAGCAACTTACCAACCATATCAATAAGGATGATGAGCAGGCACAAGGCGACTTCATGGCTGTTCGTAGGCAAAATAACGAACTCCTCCGACTTGTAAATGAAATGATGCACAAGCTTGAACCTAACGCATCTACTGCAACCGTCATCGAGGGCAAGACTCAAACTGAAAACTCCGACCTCTACTCTGCAGAACTAAGTCTCGGAATCGAAGATGAGAACGCAACATTTGCCACTCCAAATCCTGATGGCACACGCCCTCTCATCCTACTTGCAGAAGACAACGAAGACGTTGCCCGCTATCAATGTGAGTTGCTCGAGTCAAATGGATATAGGGTTAATTGGGCTGAAGATGGCCTTATCGCACTCAAACTCATCAAGGAGGAGATGCCAAGACTTGTCATCACTGATGTCATGATGCCTAATATGGACGGACTTGAACTGTGTCGCAACTTGCGTGCAGACCAGAGTACAAGTCATCTCCCTCTCATCATCGTAACTGCCCGAGTGGAAGATCGCGATCGAATGAAAGGTCTTGAAGCAGGTGCCGAAGTATATCTGACCAAGCCATTCTTGGGCAAGGAATTGCTCCTCAATATAAAGAATCTGCTTGAGCAACGAGAGAAACTCCGTACGAAGTATTCGGATAGTAATGCTGGAAGTCCTGAAGTTTTGGAAACTCCAACTGCTAACGTTAATAATGAAAGCGAAGAGGACGTATTCAGAAAGTTGGTCAACGAAGTTATTGATACTAATATCGCTGACACATCGTTCAGTTCGACATCTCTCGCAGCACAACTCTGCTTCTCCCGTTCGCAGCTTAACCGACGAATGAATACCCTTCTCGGAATTGATACCACCCACTACATACGAGAGAGGAGACTCGAACGTGCATGTACTTTGCTCAGGAACTCAAACTTGTCAATTATGGACATCCAAATATCATGCGGCTTTGACTCTCCTGGCTATTTCTCGCGTGTATTCAAACAGCGTTATAACCTGAGTCCATCCGAATTCAGAAGAAACTAAATATTAACAATATTATCCACAATATTAACTACAAATTAAGCATCAATACTCATTAACCTCAATCTAATGGGAATTTAACCTTATTTCGTCTTCAAAGTGCAAGAAAATGTACGCATAGTGTAAAAGAATTACGTCATATTTTCCGAACTTTGCAGCAAAATTAAAAACATTTGGGACATATGAAAAAAAGAGACAAAGCAACCATGCAAGCTTACAGCAAATTGCTGAGAAATCCAGAGAATTTCTATTTGGATCCAACTTATAGTATGGAAAGATTTGGGGAAGACCTGAATTTAAACAGGACATACACTTCACAGTTCTGCAACAACGTTTTAGGTATGCCATTCCGCAATCTTATGCAGAGTTTGAGACTTAAGCATGCCATCGAACTGATGAAATACAAGGACATGACTTTAAGCGACATTGCACGTCACTCAGGATTCGCTTCTGACATTTCTTTCAGACGTGCCTTCTTAAAGGAATTCGGTCATAACCCTTCAGAAAACAGATAGGGAGTATTTTCACAATACTCCCTAATCCTATTTAATCCGAACTTAATCGTTTCTACTTAGTACTTGATAGTTATTCTGCCTTGTGGTGCAGCATACTCCTTACTGATTTGTCCACCGAGTGTTTCAGTAACATACTGAATAAGGCAATCATTATAAAGAAGAATATTTGGCTTCAAAATAGTGTTCTTCTTGAGTTTACCCTGAAGACCGCCACCAGTAATGCAATAGTCGATAGTTGCAAGTGAATACTTCTTTTTCAAGTCAACAGGATCGTAGTTTCCAGTTTCCTTGTTGAGGATTACAAGATTAGAAATTTGATCACCCTTGCCTACGTTGATGGTGAACTTCATTCCTGATACCTGTGGGAAATCTCCATTTTCTACTGGTAAGAATTGAGTACATGCCTTGAGCACGTCCACAAGTTCCTGACCTGTAAGCTCTACAACACTTACATAATTGTCATAAGGCAAGAGACTTACGATATCTCCATAAGTGAGATTACCCGCCTTTACCTGAGAGCGAATACCACCACCGTTAGTTATAGCAACATCAGCACCTGTGTTTATACGATAGGCATCTGCAACAAGGTCACCTGCATTGGTTTCTGCACGACGTACCAACTGCTTTTCGTTCTCATCAAGAATGATAAGATCATAATCACTCTTACAAATAGGGCGATTAATCAAGGCATTCATCAGCGACATAACGCTATCCGTTGCCTGCTTAACTTCCTTATTCTCCAATGCAATCGAACTGTTTGGTACGAGCTTTGTCATGATATCGCCCTTTGGAGTAAATACCAACTTACCTACGTTAGCATACTTTGTACCAGTCTGAGTCACAAGTACAGGCTTGCCATCCTTATTATTCACTTTCACCTGTGGAATAACCGAGTGAGTATGTCCATCGAGCACTACATCAATGCCATTTGTAGCAGCAACAAGACCATGAGAGTCAACATTGATGTCGTTCTTGTCTTCACCAAGGTGAGAGAGCACAACTACATAATCTACGCCTTGCTTTCTAACTGCATCCACTTGCTCTTGAACGAGTGCGTAAATGTTCTTTTCCGAGAGATGATAGAGTGGCTTGTCATCCTTGTCAAAGAAAGAATAAGCCTCAGTATACAATGCGGTTGGTGTAACAGCACCAATGAAAGCCACTTTCTTTTTGCCGTATGTCTTGATTACATAAGGTTCGAAGATGCGCTTATTACTCATGTCGCAGAAGTTAGCACAAACTACAGGTGAACCTAACTGTGAAAGCAACTCGAACATAGTTGGAACTGAGTAGTCAAACTCATGATTACCCAATGTTACGGCATCAAAGTGAACGTGCTTCATGACATCCATTATATACTGGCCGTGAGAGATAGCACCAGCAGTACCACCCTGCAAATAGTCTCCACTTGAAACTACAGCCACATATGCGGTATCACTAACCAAATCACGCAAACCTGCCATTTTTGCATAACCTTCAATAGCACAATGAACATCATTGTCGTAAAGAACAACAATGCTCTTATCTGGCACTACGGCCACATTTTTCGAACTCTTGCAACCCACAAATGCTAACGAAGCAATTGCGCCTGTTGCCAAAAACAATTTAGACAAATAATTTTTCATACGCGTACATATTTATATTATATTAACGATGCAAAGATAATCAAATTTTTTAACATTAACCAAAAACAACAATTATTTTTCACATAAGACAAATAATTAAGCCAAGCGATAGCAATTATTCAATAAAACAAGAAAGACAGAATTTCCCGAAAAGGGAATCTGCCTTCTTGTCTCTTGTTTTTAGTTTTTACGTCCGATGGTCAATATATCTCTGTTCTTTGGTTAATGATTTATTCAAACTCGTGAGCTTTATTTTCACGATGCAAAGGTACGGACTTTTGGCAAAAAGGACTTGCACTTTGCGCGCATTGAGTTGCACTTTAAGAACAAAATGCATTTTTTATAGCTGTAAATCATTGTAAATTGCATATTTTATAGTTATTTATCCAATAATTTCGTATATTTGCACAATAAAATCTTTTTATTATGAAAAAAGCTATACTCAACAAATTCTTCATCGCTATCATACTCCTTTTTAATATCCAGTTAGCGTTGGGCCAGACTTACTCTGACGAGAATGATAACATTGCAGTACCATTCGCAACAAGTACGTTAGACCAAATAAACAATGGAAAGGCTAATTGGTACACTATTTGTACATATTCGGGCAAATATTGGGCAGCTAAAGATAACGAAGTAATATGCTACAGCGACTTATACACTATTGAAGATTGTAATATGTTCTGTTTTGTTGGTGATAATGTCAATGGGTTCCAGATTTATTGCAAACAATGGGGGAGCACAAAACTGTTGTACTGTGCGAGCAGCACAAGTCATGAGCCGCTAATCCCTACGAATACATGGGAAACACAGTCGCCAAACACGTTCAAAGTGTCAAAAAATGCCGATGGATTCAACTTTTACTATCCAGGAAACACTACCGCATGCATCAATGACTTGCATGGCGATGGCATTCTTACTTTATGGACAAACAGCAATGCCCCAAATGATACAGGATGCAGAATGTACTTATCACTAATAGAAGGTACAGGTGAAGGCGGCAATACAGATTCCAACTTACCTTTTATCCCTACTACTATCAGCAATGGGAAATTTGCCACTAACACACATTGGTATACTATGACCATTCGTGGCAACAAAAAGTTGACTGTTGCAGACTGGGGAATAGATTGTCTTACTATTGACGAGGTAAGCGAAGGGAATTTATGGTGTTTTGAAGGAAATTCTTCCGATGGATTCAAGATTTACAACCATTCCACCGGAGTTTCAAAGGCAGCTGCTGCTGGTTCTTCATCTAATAGTTTGAACGTATATATGGGTGACCAAGAGTATTCAGAACGTTGGCACTTGAGCGAAAATCCTAATGGAGGCTACAACATCTATCATCCTGAAAGCGAATACTCCTGTTGGAACGACTTTGGCAACAAAGGATATATAGCTCTTTGGAATGACAACAACTCTCCTTTGGACAATGGTTCGAACATCACATTTGAGGAATACGACATCAAAAATCTCTTCCCTGACGAAGAAGAGGAAGAAGAAGAACAATCATCCGAACTAAAACCAGTTACTGGCGAAATAACCTATGTCTATCTCAAGTCTGGTGAGATCTATGCATTTCCAACAACATATTTGAATGCAGACGAAACAGACGGACAAACTACTTTCACAGACAACTCTGGCAACACTTATATATATAAGGTAAGCGAAATTGACCATATCAGCAATACAGCTCCAGCAGATTTGCCAATCATCGAAAGCTTCAAGTTCAACAATAAGTTTAACGACATGCTTATGGTCGATGCTGCTGGCGTGATAAACGAAGACAATAGCATAGACATAACTGTAGGTGGTATCGGCAAACGACTCGTTCCAAGTATCAAACTCAATGAAGATGCGGCAGAAATATATGTGGGCAAGGATAAGCAAGAAAGCAAGGTGACAAGTCGTCGCTTTACCGAACCTACAACATACACCATTACACGACCAGGAATGATGATGCTTCGTGAAACCACAAGTGGTTCGTTAGGAATGTACCCATTTGGTCGTGACTATGTGGTCAACGTTACCTATCTTTGCGACAAACCAACAACAGAATATGGCATTCCTATCGTTGAAATCACAACAAAAGACGGCACGATGATTTCAAGTCGCGACTACTATTGGGAAGCCTCCATCAAGATTAATGGTGCAGGATACTATCCAGACCTCGAAAATACTCCTATGCTAATCAAAGGCCGAGGTAACAGTTCGTGGAGTAATGTCAGCATTGGCGGTTGGTGGGAAAGCAATCCAAAGAACCCTTACCGCATCAAGTTTGCAGAAAAGAAAAAGCCTCTCGGCATGACCGCTGGAAAGAATTGGAACCTCATTGCCAACTCTATCTCCAACTCAATGACAACCAATATGGTTGGTTCACGTATTGCAGAAATGGTGAAATGTGCTGGTGCTAACCACTTTATCCCTGTAGAACTATACATCAATGGCGATTACCGAGGTTCGTACTGTCTTACAGAAAAGGTTGGTTTTGCAAATAACAGTGTTGATCTTGATGATGAAAGTAATGCAGCACTCATCGAACTTGACCAATACTATTCGGACGAATACAAGTTCAAGACTGATGCCACATTCAACAGAGACAAATTGCCTGTAAACATCAAGTATCCAAACTTTGCTGAAGACGAGACAAACCTTACTCAAGAAGATATCGAAAATAGCTTTAATGCTTTTGCAAATGCAGTTAAAGAAAATGACGACCTTGCAGAATTTGTCGATATCCCTGCCCTTGCACGTTACCTTATGGTTAATGACATGATTGTAAACCAAGAGATTATGCATCCAAAGAGCACATATTGCTACAATGAGAACATCCTTGAAGGTGGACGATATGTGTTTGGACCAGCATGGGATTTCGACTGGGCATTCGGTTATGAAGGCAGCAGCAGATATTTCAAATACAATGCAGAATGCAATTTCTATACAGTATCCACTATGGAGGCACGCGAATTCATCTACAATCTTCGTTTCTTCAGCGATGAGATGGACAAGCATTATTACCGAGTATGGGATGACTTTGTGAAGAATCACCTTGATGACCTCTTAGAATATTGCCAAGACTACTATGACGTTGCTCGCAGATCTTACGATCACGACAACACCAAATGGTGGTCAGGCGATGGTAGTGCATACGAAACTACCACAAACAACTGCATCACATGGCTCAAAAAACGTGCAAACTATGTCTACAACTATCTCTCGAACAATCTTGGCTATGCAGACAAGGGATATCTTGAACCAGACGAACCTGAAATTCCTGATATGATTGAGACTGCTTCAGCCGTTCAAAAGACAACAGGCATATACAATTTGATGGGTCACAAGATAGATAATGATTTGTCATCATTGCCTAAGGGTATCTACATAATTAATGGTAAAAAAGTATATAAGAAGTAAAAAAATATCTACTTCATGTTACTTTTTCAAGCAAAAAGCTTTCCCATGTTAGTTTTTTTGCTTACCTTTGCACCCGCAAACAAAAAGAACGGGCTCCTATAGTTCAATGGATAGAATAAATCTCTCCTAAAGATTAGATTCGAGTTCGATTCTCGATGGGAGTACTACTCACACGGGGTTAGTTTAGTTGGTAGAATATCGGTCTCCAAAACCGAGGGTCGGGAGTTCGAGTCTCTCACCCCGTGCAAAAAGCACCTTTACGTCAATGTAGAGGTGCTTTTTTTGTTTTTATCAATAACCACTTGGAGAACTATTTTTGTTTTAATGAGTAACCATCTGCAGAACTAATCTGACTCGTCTTCGTACAAGAAGTTGGGTGTTCTCTTTATGTATTCAGACCCTAACCTACAACGGAAGCAATCGCTCTTTTCACAATAATTGTGGGTTAAATGTATTAACGACTGAGTGTCAGCAGCATTTTCACACACAACTCCCGCATCTGCCCAATCGCGGATTATCCTATTATTCTCAGGCTTTACCCCTTCCCACAAATCAACCGCTTTTGAAGTCAAGGCCTCATCTCCTTTGTATCTTCCATAAGAAAAGAGCACTGGTACAACACTATTTATTATAATGAGATCCATAGATGATTCGGAGAGGCACTTATCATTTTCAGATGACTCTTCATTGGTAAAACTGTAATGGACACGCCAGAAATCGCTCACTTGTGTCTTCAGCAAATCACGAATATCTTCGATGGAATGGGCATTAATCAGTCTTGAGAGGTTAAGATTACCCTTATGATAAAGCATAGCAAGTTGGGCAATTCGAATATACGGAAAGTTTTGCGGACGAAGACGGAAAAACTTCCACAATTTGGGATCAATAGGTGTTAATGAGAATTTCTGACGAAGATAATTATACTCTTTCTGCAATCGCAAATAATAATCAGAATGCTCTTCCGTCTTCTTTCTTTTGTCATTTTCCAACAATCCCGCCTGTCCAAAAAAGATGGCTTCTATCTGGAACAGATTGTCGCGATGTTTGCCCACCGCACTCATAGGAATTGTGGATGCCCATTGTTCAAATGCTGCACCATTTTTCCCGAAACCAAAATTACGTGCAATGGTAGCAAAGAGCGTTGCCTCCCAATCCTTGTTTAGAGCTTCGAGTCGTTCCATCACTTGATTCATTCGCATTTCCAAACGCTCAACCAAAAGAGACGACATCCAACTATGGATAATAATCTTGGGAAGTTCACCCACTACCAGCTTACATTTGGGCGAATAATCAGAACGTAGCAAAGTTTCACTATTCTTCATAACATAATCAGGTATTGGTAACTGAAACTGAGGAATCTCCTCACCATTAGGGTATCGTAAAGGGGTATCAACTTCGATTGCAACATGAAGAATTATATTATCATATTTTCTGTCGATATCATGGTGGTGCTTAAACCAATCTGATGTACGGATATGCAATTCGACATCTCCAACCCATTTTACGCCATCTATCTTTACAATCGCACCTATGAAATCGGGGCCTGCATCACGATTTTGCAGTCCCGGCTTAAAAACTTCAAGAGTTCGCCCATCGACAGTCATTAGCTCTCGAAGGGGGAAAATTTTGTGTTTCCAGACGTATTGTAACAGTTCTTCCATACCTTTTAAGGATATTTATTAGTGCAAAGATAAGTTTTTTGTTTTGAAATGCTTAACTTTGCAGCAATTTTGTGTAGTAAACTGACATAATTGTGCGTCTATATATTAAAAAGTAACAAAGAAAACAAGATAAAAGTATGAAAATAGCACTTATTGGTTATGGTAAGATGGGCAAGATGATTGAGCAGATTGCCCTCAGCCGTGGTCACGAAATCGTGAGCAAAATAGACATCGACAATCAGGAAGATTTCGAGAGCGAGGCATTTGCAAGTGCAGATGTCGCTATAGAATTCACCACTCCTTGGACAGCATACGACAACTACCTCAAGGCATGGAAGGCAGGCGTGAAGGTAGTCAGCGGTTCGACTGGTTGGATGAAGGAGCATGGCGATGCAGTTCGCAAGGCTTGTGTCGAAGAAGGCAAGACCCTTTTCTGGGCAAGTAACTTCAGCGTAGGTGTTGCTATATTCTCGGCCGTTAACAAGTATCTTGCCAAAATTATGAATCAGTTTGAGCAGTACGACGTGAATATGGTAGAGACTCACCATGTACATAAGCTCGATGCACCATCAGGTACAGCTATCACACTCGCTGAAGGCATCATCGAGAATCTCGACCGCAAGTCGCGTTGGGGTCTTCACGAAACAGCTGAGGGCGTACTCCGCATTGATGATATTCGCCGCAAGGAAGTGCCTGGCATCCACACTATCAGTTATGATTCACCTGAGGATATCATAACAATCACTCACGATGCACACGGCCGCCAGGGATTTGCTCTCGGTGCTGTGCTCGCAGCTGAGTTCACCGCTAAGAATGATGGTTTGTTGACAATCGATGACATGTTCAAGTTCTAATTTACAAATATGGGAGTAAACGTTTCAGAATTCAAGAAGACAAGAGACCAAAAAGGCAAGGGCGAAAAGCCTGAGGCAACATGGGTGAAATGGACCAAGTTTGCCATTGTGACTGCTCTCTATCTCGCTTTCCTTTATTGGGTTGGCAGTTGGATGGGTCTTGTAGTGGTGCCATTTATCTATGACGCTTATATAACAAAGAAGATTCCTTGGACTTGGTGGAAGAACCTTGATGGTGTGAGCCATATGATCATGTCATGGGTAGATGCTATCGTATTTGCTTTGGTTGCGGTATATTTTGTCAACCAGTTCTTCTTCCAGAACTACCAGATTCCTTCGAGTTCGCTTGAAAAGAGCCTTATGACTGGCGACTATCTCCTCGTGAGCAAACTCAGTTACGGTCCTCGCATTCCACAAACTCCGCTCACCATGCCTCTCACCCAACACACCATGCCTGTGTTCGGTTGCAAGAGCTACATCGAATGGCCTCAGTGGAAATACCGTCGCGTAAAGGGACTTGGCAAGGTAGAACTCGGTGATATTGTAGTATTTAACTATCCTGCGGGTGATACATGTACAACTGCATATTCGGGTGACTACTATGGTACTTGTTACGAACTCGGAC
Organism: Prevotellaceae bacterium UBA1716; assembly: GCA_002317225.1. Classification (GTDB taxonomy): domain Bacteria; phylum Bacteroidota; class Bacteroidia; order Bacteroidales; family Bacteroidaceae; genus Minthosoma. Next base: position 11,218 of record DCIW01000105.1, read on the forward strand.
TTCAGGCTGCAGCAGAGCAAGGCTACCCTACCCCAATCATCGACAGCCTCAACGCCCAAGAACAGCAGAAGCTTTATGATCAAATGACTGCTATAGGCAAGCAAGTTCTTAAGCAGAATGCTGTGGCTTATGGTGATATCGTGACTCGTCCTACCGACCGTCGTGAAAATTATGTGAAGCGATGTGTAGGTCTCCCAGGTCAGACACTCCAGATCAAAGATAAGATTATCTATGTGGATGGCAAGGCTGAAAAGACTCCTAATGATGCCCAATTCTCATACAAAATCTACACAAGCGATGATCTTGCAGGTTCAAAGTACGATGAATACTTTGCTGAAATGGGTGTCAGCGATGAGCAACGTAGCGATTGGAACAAATACGGCACCATGCCACTTACACAAGATGTCCTGAAACAATTAAAGTCTTGTGCCGCAATTGATTCTATTGTTGAAGTAAAGGACGGATACAACGGCCTTCTCTACCCACTGAACCATCAGTATGGCTGGACTCGCGACAATTATGGCCCTATCTGGATACCTGCAAAGGGCGAAAGTATCGACCTCACTCTCGACAATATTGCCATCTACGAGCGTCCAATTCGCATCTACGAGAATAATGACCTTAAGATTGAAGGCGGCAAGATCCTTATCAACGGCAAGGAGGCTAAGAAGTACACATTCAAGATGGACTACTACTGGATGATGGGTGACAACCGACATAACTCTGCCGACTCACGCTATTGGGGTTTTGTGCCAGAAGATCATGTAGTTGGAAAACCTTTGTTCGTATGGTTGAGTGTCAGTCCTGATGCCTCTCCAAAGAGCAGAATCAGATGGGATCGTCTGTTCAAATGGGTTGACGACATTAAGTAAATGGTATTAGCATCATATTATTTTCCACCAATTAGTTGGTTCGCTCGAATGATAAATTCGGACGAACCGATTTTAGTTGAACAATGGGCTAATTATCAGAAGCAGACATTGCATAACAGATGTTGGATTGACTCACCCAATGGCAAGCTCGCCCTTACGGTCCCTATTGACAGGAGTACTTTCGTTCAGGGCAAATGCCTTATGAAGGATGTGCAGATAAGCGAACACAGCGAATGGCAACGCCAGCATTGGTATGCTCTCGAGTCGAGCTACTTTAACTCACCCTTTTTTGAATATCTGCAAGACGACTTCCACCCTATATATAATAAAAGGTGGAAATGGTTGATGGACTTGAACGAGGAAGTTGTGAACACTTGCATGGAGACCATTCTTCAGCAAACACCACCAACAATCTTAAGGACAAGTGAGTTCACTCCAGCAACTTCATTTCTTCCCTCACAAGGAGTATCGGGATGGAATTCTTACTACCAAGTATTCCAACACAAGAACGGTTTTCTTCCCGACCTTTCAATCATAGACCTTATATTCAACATGGGGCCTGAGAGTATTATATATTTGCAAAACGTAAGTTTATGAAATTAAGATTATTATATATACTTTCAATCACGGCAACCTTACTCTCATCCTGCATCAAGGAAGAACCCTTAAACAAAGAGTGTGATATCCGTAAGGCTGTGATTCATCTTCCAAAACCAGAAGATTACTTCGAACTTTTGGAAGATACTGCGGTATGTATAATGGACTCATATTCAGATAGTCTTATCACGTTCAAAGGTGTGAAACCTACGGCATATCTTAATGGCATCACACCCACCTTCACTATATCTGCCGGAGCGGAACTCTTTCCTCGCCAAGGCACGCGACTTGACTTCTCAGATGGCAAGATACAGAAGTATTATGTGATTGCCGAAGACACAAAGAGCAGATTTCCAATACCCACATCCACACAAGACTATCCTGCTTTTACCCAGCAACTTATTGCTGCAATCAATGCGGGAGAGCATATTCGTCAGTACGAAGTACAATTTAGCACAAATTCCATTGAGAATGAAGACACTATCTTCTACGATTTCGAAAACTATTATCTTGAAACAAAGGGACATAAATACTACGAATGGAGCGATTTGTTGAATGGACGTCCTCGTACTACACCTAACTGGGCAACAGCCAATATGGGTTTCAGCACAGCTCGTTCAACAGCACGTCCGGAGGAATACCCTACCGTTCCGATAGCCAAAGGCGGTGTGGACAATGGCGCTTTCGTAAAACTCGAAACCAAGAGTACTGGTGAATTCGGAAAGAGTTATAATATGCCTCTTGCCGCAGGTAACCTCTTCTTGGGCACATTCGATTTCAGCAAGGTGCTTATCAGTGCACTCCAAGCCACTCGTTTCGGTGATAACAACATCCTTGGTCGCAAGCCTGCCAAGTTCATGGGATATTACAAGTATTACCCTGGAAACCAAATGACTGGACCTGACGGTAAGGATATCGAAGGGACTGATGAACCAGACATCTACTGCGTAGTCTATAAGAATCATGACAGCAAAGGCAAGTCTGTCGTTCTGAATGGTGAGACCATCAACAAAAATACCTATGTCATCGGTAAAGCCATCATCACAAAATGGAAATATAGCACAGAAGAATGGGTGCCTTTCGAATTGGGATTCGACTGGTACGAACCGCTTGACGAACAGACACTTGAAAACAATGGATACAATTTTGCCATAGTCTGCTCTTCAAGCAAGGAGGGTGCAACATATACAGGAGCTACAGGCAGTACACTATATGTAGATAAGTTTATGCTTATCTTCGAATAAAACAGGAGGAAATAATGGTGAAAAGAAAGTTATTATACATATTCGCAGCTTTTGCAATTTCAATTTGCATCAAAGCACAGACAGACGGTGTGGATCCACTTCGTGAGAACGATGATGTCATCTCCGGTGTGGACATGCGACATTGGAACTTTGACGTGCGTTTGGGTTATAGCGTAGGAGGTACAATTCCTGTTGGCTTTCCCGAAGGCATTCGTGGAATAAACTCATTTGGATCTAAAATCAACTACCGCTTTGGTGTGGATATAGAATACAGATACAACACACATTGGGGGTTGTCGGGTGGCATATATTTCGAACGAAAAGGATTTATGGGCGACGCTTCGGTGAAGCAATACGATGTGCTTGTCAGCGTAGGTGGCGAAAGCATCAGCGGCCCTTACACCGGCAATGTGCAAGTAAATGTCATACAGACAGGATTCACTGTCCCTATACAAGCCAACTGGTGGATTAACAGAAGATTAAAGCTGAAGTTCGGTCCATACGCGTCTTTGATTACAGACCGTTCCTTCTATGGTTATGCATACGGCGACAACGACTCAGAAGGCAATCCTACTGCATATCTTCGTCGAGGCAATTCAAGCAATGCGCCACTTGTCTATATAGGCAACGACGAAACAACCAGAGGCTATTTCACAGGAGAGGAATTCAACCGCTATATGAGACGATTCCAATTCGGTCTCAACTTTGGTGCCGATTGGTTCTTTAGCCGCCATTGGGGTATGTTCCTCGATATGAGTTATGGAATAAACAGTGCATTCAATAACAGCCCGGGCAACCCTGTCACTATCGGTTTACATCCACTTTATGCAACATTTGGTTTGGTTTACAAGATTGGAAGATAATTTGAAAAAGCTAATTTACATATTAATCACTCTTGTCACTATTTCCGCTTGTGAGAAATATGATAATGACCCTTCAAAGCGAGGTTACACACCTGAAGCCATTGATGATAACGCATGGACAGTCAATATCATAGATGGCGATTCGCTTGTCGATGGCATGAATCCTAAGGACTCAGCCTTGATAGGTACGCTCGTCTATAACTTCATGAGCAAATATTCAGGTTATGACATGGTGGTAAAAGACGGCATATTATCGCACAAACACCATCAAAACGTATTGATAAGGGCGACTGATGCCTCCCACATAAACCTTGGCATTCGCGATTGCCTGATATTTGATATTGACGGAAAACCATCTTCTCTTGGCAACATTATCATTAACGGTATTGAACTCAAGAAGAATGGCAATGCGATTACTTTTTCGAAAACTCAAGAGACTGAGGATATTACCTCTGTTGAAGGCGAATTCGAAGACGGATGCTTGGATATCACATTCAATACAGAACTCCTCCAACAGCCGATTCGTTTCAAGTTCATGTCAATGGATGCTTACAAACGCGACTATCCACAAGTGGAAAACGGTGATTTCGAAACATGGACTTACGATGGGGATGACCTGCCCAACAATTGGAACTCATTCCAAACTGCTGTGGGCAAATATGCCTCCATGTTCTATATATCGACCAACCGCCAGGTGGAACGTTCCACATTTACCCGCCCAAACTCTTTAGGAAGAAGTTCGTGCCGAATTTGGACAACCCAAATTGTAAAATTGCTCTCACCTGGCAGACTTACAACGGGAAGACTGAATATCGGTTCGGTATTAGCGGATACAGAAGATAATTACATATTCTCCGATCGCAACAATATCAGCACAAATGGCAATGCTACAAATGCAAATGCCATGCCTTTTACCGCGAAGCCTGACTCTGTTGCCTTTTGGGTGAAGTTTGTCCCCATTTCAGACACGATTATGTATAAGACGGCTAAGTTCACCGCCTGTATTCACGATGATTCCGACTATATTCTGTACAATGACGAAGCATTTGACAACGAAGCGAACAAACAGCATCTCGTAGCAAAGGCTTCTGTAGATTTCGAATCGAAGAATGGTGTTTGGCAACGCATTTCAGTACCGTTCGAATACACAACAAATACGAATGCAAAGTATCTACTCATAGATGTTTCGACCAACTCTGTAGCGGGCAAAGGGTCGTATCAAGACAAACTATATATCGACGATATTGAAATGATTTACAGACACGAAAAGCAACCGTAGACTGACACTTACAAATATCAAATACACAATATAAAAAAGTTTGTGCAATATACAAATAGCGAATAATCTTCGCCAAAATGCTGTCTTTTTATGCAAAAGTCAGCATTTTGTTTGTACGAACGAAAAGAATGTAGTATTTTTGCAGTAATTTTCATAATTATGGAACAAAACGAATTGGAATATTGCATCGACGTGGACCAGATACTGAAGGACAAGATGGGCGAAAAGTCCAAATATGTCCCCAAGTTTCTTGTGTCTTGGTTGAAGAAGATTCTGCATCAAGATGACCTGAATGATTTCCTTGCCACAACTGCAAAAGGACAATATGGACCGGGGTTCCTCGATGCAGCAGTAACATACCTCAAACTGCGACTTAACGTTCAGACAAACATAAAGGGTGAGATAACTCAGGGCCTCGACAAGATACCATCTAATGAGGACGGACGATACTATACGATTGTCAGCAACCATCCGCTTGGTGGTCCTGATGGAGTGATATTGGGTAGTGTCGTCTGCCACAAGTACGACGGCAAGATGGTGTATCTCATCAACGACTTCCTGATGAACTTCAAGGGTCTTGCTCCTCTAAGTGTGCCTATCAACAAGACTGGCGCACAAAGTCGCAACTTCCCAAAGATGGTAGAATCCGCATTCCAGATGGAAAAGAACGTGGTGATGTTCCCCGCAGGCCTTTGCTCAAGAAAACAGGACGACGGAACCATCAAGGATTTGGAATGGAAAAAGACCTTCATCACAAAGAGCGTGCAGTATAAGAGGGACATCATCCCTGTGCATTTTTCCGGACAGAATTCGGACAAGTTCTATAACATTGCCCGCTGGTGCAAGAGACTTCATTTGAAATTCAACTTCGCCATGCTCTTCCTCTCCGATGAGATGTTTAAGAATGCAGGCAAGGAATACACCTTGACATTCGGCGAACCAATTCCGTGGCAGACTTTCGACAAGAGCAAAACTCCTACTGAATGGGCTCAATGGGTAAAAGAACAAGTTTATAGTTTGTAACTACACAACATATATGGAACAAGAGATTATCGCACCTATCCCTTTGGAGGTGCTCAAATCGGAACTAACAGAAGAAAAGCGACTCAAATATTCAAGCAGAGGAAACAACGAGATCTACATCTTCACGGCTCATAATGCTCCAAATGCTATGCGTGAAGTTGGACGACTTCGTGAAATCACTTTCCGTGCTGCTGGAGGAGGAACTGGTTTGGATTGCGACATCGATGAGTTTGACACAATGGAAAATCCATACAAGCAACTTATCGTGTGGAATCCTGAAGAAGAAGAAATCGTTGGTGGATACCGCTTCATCCTCGGTCCTGACATTCAGATCAAAGAGGACGGCCAGCCGTTGCTTTCTACAGGTCATTTGTTCCAATTCTCAGAGAAGTTCGTAAAGGAATATATACCTCACACAATCGAACTTGGTCGTTCATTCGTCACACTAAAATACCAGTCAAGCTTAGGAGGCAGAAGATCTATCTTTGCTCTTGACAACCTTTGGGACGGACTTGGAGCACAAGCTACCATCATGCCAGGATGCAAGTACTACTTTGGTAAGATGACGATGTATCCAACTTACAATCGTCTTGCTCGCGACATGATACTCTATTTCCAAAAGAAGCACTTCCCAGACAAGGACAATCTTATCATTCCTTCACATCCGCTCAAACTTGATCATTCGGAAGAAGAATTGGCTAAGATATTCACTGCGGACGACTTGAAGGGAGATTTCAAGATACTCAATCGCGAGGTTCGTGCTCTCGGTCTTTCTATTCCACCGCTTGTGAACGCATACATGGGACTTTCGCCTACAATGAAGGTGTTTGGTACTGCTATCAACGATGAGTTTGGTGATGTGGAAGAGACTGGTATCCTTATTACGGTTGAGGAGATGTTTGATGAAAAACGCATCCGCTATATCGAGAACTTCGCAAAGGAACATCCTGAGTATGTGAAGATAACAAGCGGTGCGAACAAGATATTCTACGAACCATCAGACAAGTCGGAACTCGAACGCGACCTCGACTTTGACGAAGTAAAATAAAAGAACTCAATAACTTAAAACTATATTTTATTCAAAATGGCATTTACAAGAATTACTGCTGCAGAGGCTGCAGCACTTATCAAGGACGGTGACGTTCTTGGACTTTCAGGATTTACTCCAGCAGGTACACCAAAGGCCGTGACTGCAGAACTTGGCAAGATTGCCAAGGCAGAGCATGAGGCAGGTCGCCCATTCCAGGTGAGCCTTCTCACTGGTGCATCAACAGGCCAGTCATGTGATGGTATCCTTTCAGAGGAAGGCGCTATCAAGTACCGTGCTCCTTACACTACAAACGCTTCATTCCGCAAGCGTGTCAATGCAGGAGAAATCGCATACAATGACGTTCATCTCGGTATGATGGCTCAGGATATCCGTTACGGATTCTTCGGTGAAATCGACTATGCAATTCTCGAAGTTTGTGCTATCGAAGATGATGGTAAGGTTTATCTTACTGCTGCTGGTGGTATTTCTCCAACAGTTGCTCGTCTTGCAAAGAAGGGTATCATCCTTGAGCTCAACGCATTCCACTCACCAAAATCAATTGGTATTCACGATGTTTACGAGCCACAGGATGCTCCTAACCGTAAGCCAATCATGATTGAGAAGGTAACAGACCGTATCGGTACTCCATATCTTCAGCTCGACCCATCAAAGGTAATCGGTGTCGTAGAGTGTGACCTCCCAGATGAGGCTCGTGCATTCAAGGATGCAGACCCTATCACAGATAAGATTGGTGAAAACGTGGCTAACTTCCTCATGAACGAGAAGAAGCTCGGTCGTATCCCAGAAGGCTTCCTTCCATTCCAGAGTGGTGTAGGTACTACTGCCAATGCTATCCTCTTCGCACTCGGAAGCAACCCTGATATGCCAGCTATGCAGGTTTATACAGAGGTACTCCAGAACGCTATCGTTGACCTCATGTTCCAGGAGCGCGTGAAGTGTGCTTCAACTTGTTCGCTCACAGTAACTAACGACAAGCTCGCAAGCATCTATGACAATATCGATTTCTTCAAGGATAAGCTTGTTCTTCGTCCATCAGAAATCTCAAACAACGCAGAAGTAATCCGTCGTCTCGGCCTTATCGCTATCAACACAGCAATCGAAGTTGACATCTACGGTCACGCTAACTCAACTCAGATCTGCGGTACTAAGATGATGAACGGTATCGGTGGTTCGGGTGACTTCGAGCGCAACGCATACCTCTCTATCTTCACTTGTGCTTCAGTAGCTAAGGGTGGTGGCATTTCTGCTATCGTTCCATTCTGTTCACACATCGACCACACAGAGCATGATGTAAATATCATCGTGACAGAGCAGGGTGTTGCTGACCTCCGTGGTAAGAGCCCAATCCAGCGTGCTCAGGCAATCATCGAAAACTGTGCTCACCCAGATTACAAGCAGCTTCTTTGGGATTATCTCAAGATTGCTGATAAGGGTCAGTCTTGTCACAAGATGTCTGCTGCTCTTGCTATGCACGACACATTCCTCCGCGAAGGTGATATGCGCAAGACAGACTGGGCTTCGTACATCAAGTAATCCTACTTCTTGATAAAAAACATCGAAATTTTTTAATTTATCCTACATCCTACACCTTTTTGGGTATTAAGGACACCATATTGGTAATTTACTCAAACAATTAAGGTGTATGATGTATGATAAAAACAAAAATTTCGATGTTTTTTTGTAAAGGTTTATTAGTAAACATGCCCTTATGTGTATGCCAACACACTACTATGTGTAAGCCTTCACACCCTTATGTGTGGGCCAACACACCCTTATGTGTAAGGCAACACACTACTATGTATCCTTCCTAAGGACGAAAAAAGGTGAATGAAATTAATCATCCACCCTTTTTTTATGTCAAAAAGTATATGCTAATTAGTTGATAGCAGCATCAATATCAGCACCAGCCTTGAACTTAGCAACCTTCTTAGCTGCGATAGTCACAGTTTCCTTAGTGCGTGGGTTGATACCCTGACGTTCTGGACGCTCAGTAACTGAGAATGTACCAAAACCAACGAGAGCCACCTTGTCATTAGCCTTGAGTGCGTCAACGATAGCTTCTGTTGTAGCCTCGAGAGCCTTCTTTGCATCTACCTTGCTAATTCCTGCCTTTGCAGCAATAGCATTTACGAGTTCACTTTTGTTCATAAAATAAAATAGTATTAAAGTGTAATTAAATGAGTTTTAATAATTTTTGTACTGCAAATATATACTAATAAATTCGTGAAACAAACAATTTTCACAAAAAAACGTGCAAAAGACATGAAAATTACGTTTTTTTAATGTGATTTGCTCTTAAAAGTGGAATAAAAAGACTAATTTTGCACCGTTTTTCAAAATGTAAGAATTATTTATTAGATATGAAAATTACTCCAGTTATAAAGGTTTTGCTGATAATCAACCTCGTTTTCTTTGCTATTGAGTGGATTGCAGGTATGATGATGCATACAAGTGCAGGCAATGATTGGTTCACAGCTTTCAATGCTCTGTACCCCATCGATCATCCAGAATTCAGACCTTATCAGTACATTACTTATATGTTTATTCATGGCGGATTCTGGCACTTGTTCTTCAATATGTGGCAGTTGATGCTTTTCGGACCAGCCATCGAGCAGATATATGGTCCAAAGCGTACAGCAATCTTCTATATCCTTTGTGGTATCGGTAGTGCTGCAGCTAACCAGATATGTAGCTATTTTGGTATTATCCCACCGGCCCTTGTCATTGGTGCTTCAGGTGCAATCTACGGAATATTGGCTGCTGCGGCATTAAATTTCCCTAATGCCAAGCTGTTCATCATCCCATTCCCATTCCCTATCAAGTTGAAATGGCTTGTTGCTTGTTTTGCCGCATATGACCTCTTCGAGGGATTAGCTTTGTCAGATAATGTCGCTCATTTTGCCCATCTCGGTGGTCTTTTCGTTGGTCTTGCCATTATCCTCTTCTGGAAATACTGGGATGAGAACCACAAAACTTCATCGAACGGTTATTGGACAAGCAGTAACTCATATTCCAGTTATGACAAGGGTGGCGATTCGTCTGTGATGGACAAGATGAAGGAAAAATTCAAGAAGAAGCCAAAGATGACAGTCGTAAAAAATGCAGGAGATCATCAAGCTGATTACGAATATAACGAACGCAAAAAGGCTCATAATGAAGAGATTGACCGTATTCTTGACAAGGTCAGAACTGGCGGTTTTGAGAATCTGACCGAAGAGGAAAAGCGTACCCTTTTCGATGCAAGCAAACGATAACCTGTAAAACCATTGAAATTTAAGTTCAAATACATACCTCTATCTGTATTCGTTGCCATAAACATCATTGTGATTATGGCAATGAATCTTTGTGCGTATAGCAGTTTTTTGCACCCTACATATCACCCCAATTGGTCATATCTCGGACTTCTCTTCCCTGTTTTTCTTGGACTCAACTTTGCCTTTGTGTTGTTTTGGCTGATATTCAAATGGAAATTTGCGGCTATCCCTCTCGTTGGAATGCTTATTTGTGCAAATAGCGCTTTCACGTATTTCCCAATAAACATAAAAAAAGATATACCGGAAGGGAGCATTAAACTGATGTCGTACAATGTGATGAACTTTGGCGAAAGCATTGTAACTGACAGTCAAGCAATGGCAAATCCTGTTGTCAACTACATTATCAATTCAAATGCTGACATTGTGTGCATTCAGGAAGGACCGGTAGTCGGCCATCCAAGGTTGAAGGAAAGGCTAAACACTATTTACCCTTACATTCAAGAAGGCTTGGAAGACGCCCATATCAATATATGCTTGTCAAAACATCCTATTATTGACTCGCAAATCATTCCATACGAGTCGAACACCAATCGTAGTTTCGCATACAAAATTCTTATCGGTAAAGATACTGTCCTCTTAATCAACAACCATTTCGAATCGTATCATCTCCATGATGAAGACAAGGAGGAATACAAGGACCTTATCAAGCATCCTCGGGCAAAGGACAACCCTCTGCACTTTGACTCGCTCACATCAAAACTTATAAGTGTGAACAAGGTTCGCGGACTGCAGGTTGATAAGGTCGCAGAATACGTAGATAGCGTACAATGTAAGTATAAGATTGTGTGCGGCGACTTCAACGAACCATCCATTTCGTACTCACACCGACGTCTTACCCGAAATCTGAACGATGCCTACACAAGAGCGGGCAACGGACCAGGAATCAGCTTCCACGAAAACGGCATGTACTTCCGTATTGACAACATTCTTGTGAGTCCAAACATTACTCCTTATCAGTCAAAAGTTGACAATTCGATTAGCGAAAGTGACCATTATCCCATCATTTCACACCTCTTTTTAAATGAAAAGTGAAAAATAATGACGTCAATGCGTATTTCTTCGTTTAAAATTATTAACTTTGCGACCTAAATGGCACCCTTACGGGGTGTATGCCTCTTGTGTGCCTAATCGAAAAACGAACAAAACTATAATAAACATAATTAATTAATCTCTAAAAACAATGCAAAACAAAGGATTTGTAAAGGTAATTGCTGTGTTGCTTACGCTCATCTGCTGTTTCTACTTGTCTTTCTCTGCTGCAACTTCATACTTTGAGGGCAAAGCAGAAAAGATGATTGAGGCAGATAGCATCAACGGACCAGCAAAGGCGGAAGCTTACCTTGACTCTCTCAACGCAACAAGATGCTATCTTGGAAGCTACACTCTCAAAGATTGTCGCGAAACTGCTGTTGGTCTCGGTCTCGACCTCAAGGGCGGTATGAACGTAATCCTCGAAGTTAGCGTGCCTGAAGTTGTCAAGACTCTCGCTGACCACAAAACTGACCCTGCATTCCTCAAGTCTGTAGACGAAGCACAGAAGGAAGCAGTAGAAAGTCAGAGCGATTTCATCACACTTTTTGTCAAGGCTTATAAGAAGAACGCTCCAGGTAGCAACTTGGCGTCTATCTTTGCTACTCAGCAGCTCAAGGGCAAGGTGAACACAACAACATCTGATTCAGACGTGGAGAAGGTACTTCGCCAGTCTGTTGAAGAGGCAGTCGACAACTCATTCAACGTGCTCCGTACACGTATCGACCGCTTCGGTGTTGTTCAGCCAAACATTCAGAAGATCGAAGGCCAGACTGGTCGTATCATGGTCGAGCTCCCAGGTATCAAGGAGCCAGAGCGTGTACGTAAGCTCCTTCAGGGTTCTGCTAACCTCGAGTTCTGGGAGACTTATGACTCACAGGAAGCTGTTAACTATCTCAACCAGCTCAACAACGCACTCCGTAACGGTGATGTAGCAGTTGCTGAAGATTCAGTTGCTACTGACTCTGTTGCTGCTGAGGAAGTTGCTGAAGAAGTTGACTCTGCCAAGGCTGATGCTGAGAACCTTCTCACTCAGGCTGCTGCTAAGGCTGATGAAGCTAAGGCAACTGCTAAGGACGACAAGGCTATCGCTCAGGCTAAGAAGGCTAACCCACTCTTCTCTATGCTTCAGGTTGTTCCTGGCAACAGAGGTTGTATGGTAGGTTATGCAATGGCACTCGATACTGCTGAAATCAACAAGCTTGTCACTTCTCCAATCGCTAAGCAGATTCTTCCTTCTGACATGTCTCTTAAGTGGGACGTTAAGTCAATGGACGAGTCAGGTCGTGTATTCCAGCTCTACGCTATCCGTATGACAGGTAAGAATGGCCGTGCTCCACTTGAAGGCGAATGTGTTACTGAGTCAAAGGATGAGTTCGACCAGTATGGCCGCCCATGTGTTTCTCTTAAGATGAACTCTGAAGGTTCACGCATTTGGTCTGCTATCACTGAGCGCAACGTTAACCATAGCATCGCTATCGTACTCGACAACCTCGTTTATTCTGCTCCAAACGTACAGAACAAGATTGATGGTGGTAGCACTCAGATCACTGGTCAGTTCACAACTAATGATACTAAGGACCTTGCTAACGTGCTCGCTTCAGGTCGTATGCCTGCTCCTGCATCAATCGTACAGGAAGATATCGTAGGTCCTACACTTGGTGCTCAGTCAATTCAGGCTGGTTTCATCTCATGTATCATCGCCTTCGTACTCCTCATGGGTTACATGATCGCTATGTACGGCTTCAAGGCTGGTATGGTTGCTAACTGTGCTCTTATCCTCAACTTCTTCTTCTCATTCGGTGTACTCACATCATTCGGTGCAGCCCTCACACTTTCAGGTCTTGCCGGTATGGTCCTCACACTCGGTATGGCGGTCGATGCTAACGTGCTTATCTTCGAGCGTACTAAGGAAGAACTTCGTGCTGGTAAGAACATGCAGAATGCGGTTCATGAAGGTTACAGCAAGGCATTCTCTGCAATCCTTGACTCTAACGTAACTACAGTCCTCACTGGTATCATCCTTTACAATTTCGGTACTGGTCCAATCAAGGGCTTCGCTACAACCCTCATCATCGGTATCGTCTGCTCATTCTTTACAGCTGTATGGCTCACTCGTATCGTATTCGAGCACTTCGTTAACAATGGCAAGTGGCAGAACCTTACATTCACTACTCCACTTTCGAAGAACCTCATGCAGGGTACTCACTTCAACTTCATGGGTAAGTACAAGATGTCGTTCATCATCTTTGGTGTAGCTGCTGCAATTTGCGCCGTATCTCTTGCTACTCGTCATCTTAGCCAGTCAATCGACTTCACTGGTGGTCGCAACTACAAGGTTGAGTTTGTTAACCCAGTTCAGCCAGAAGCAGTTGAAAAGGCAATCGAAACTACATTCGAGAACAACAAGAAGGGTGAAGACGCTGTTACAGTTACTGTTATCGCTATCGGTACAGATGGTAAGCAGGTACGTGTTTCTACTAACTACCGTATCAAGGAGAATGGCAACACTATTGATGAGGAAATCGAAAACCTCCTCTATCAGTCATTTGTTGATGGTGGTTTCGTAGAAAAGAGCGTTACTGCAGCTCAGTTCCTCGACCGTGACGACCGTGCAGGTGGTTCTATCATTTCTTCTCAGAAGGTAGGTCCATCAATCGCAGAAGACATCACTCGTGGTGCTATCCTTTCAGTACTCTTCGCTATCGTAGTAATCTTCGTTTACATCCTCATCCGTTTCCGCAATGTGGCTTACTCAGTTGGTTCTATCGCAGCCCTCTGTGTCGACACATTCCTCGTAATCGGTGCATTCTCACTCTTCTATGGAATCTTGCCATTCTCACTTGAGATTGACCAGACGTTCATCGGTGCGATCCTTACCGTAATCGGTTACTCTATTAACGATAAGGTGGTTGTATTCGACCGTATCCGTGAGCAGTTCAAGAATCATCCTAAGCGTGACCTCCAGAAGAACTTCAACGACTCGCTCAATGCCTGTCTCGCTCGTACAGTAAATACTTCGGTATCTACATTCGTAGTTCTCCTCGCTATCATCCTCTTCGGTGGTGACAGCATCCGCGGTTTCGCATTCGCAATGATTCTCGGTGTTGTAATCGGTACTCTCTCTTCTCTCTTCATTGCTGCTCCAGTAGCATACCTCGTAATGGGTAAGACTATTAAGGAAGATGAGCCAGAAGTTGCTCTTGCTAACTAATTTTTAGTTACTATATATAATAAGGTGCATTTCCTCTTGGGGATGCACCTTTATTTATATATTTGCACTTCCAAATAAGAATATTTACACGAAAAACATTATTTTATTGATAAAATGATGTAATATCCAAAGAAAAGGAGTAACTTTGCAACGAATAATGCATAAAAATGAATAAAGTAGTAAAAATATTAGGTGCGGCAGCAGTAGTAGCGGGTATAGCAGCGGGAGCGGGTGCCTACCTATTGTTCTCTTCGCCATTCACCATCACCGAGACATCGAGAGTCTATGTGGATTCCGATGACACGATTGACTCATTATATAATAAGGTGTCAGATGCAGGAAGACCAAAACACATGAGAGGTTTCCAACTTATGACTGCCTTGAAGCGATTCTCCAAACCTCGCACAGGATGCTACGCAATCGAACCTGGTGAAAATATGTTCACTCTCGTTCGTCGCCTTGCCAATGGTGGTCAGACACCTATCCAACTCAAGGTGCCAGAAGTGCGTACCATCAAGGATATGGCCCAACGATTGTCAACGCAACTGATGCTCAGTGCTGATGAAATCGAGGAAGTTCTTAACGATTCCATTTTTATGGATAGTCTTGGTTACAAGAAAGAAACCATTCCTTGCCTTTTCATTCCAAACACTTACGAAGCATATTGGAATATGTCTGCTCGCGGACTCGTCAATCGTCTTGATAAGGAGAAGAAGGCATTCTGGGAGGGCGATCGTACAGCAAAGGCAAAGTCCATCGGCATGACACCTGAAGAAGTTGTAACACTCGCTTCTATCGTCGAAAGCGAAACAAGTTATGGTCCAGAGAAATCACGCGTTGCAGGTCTATATAAGCATCGTATGGACATTGATATGCCACTCCAAAGTGACCCTACGGTTATCTTTGCTATCGGTGATTTCAATATCCATCGTGTAACGTTCGAGCAACTCCGCTTCGATTCTCCTTACAACACATATAGGAACCAAGGACTCCCTCCTGGTCCAATCCGCATACCTTCTATCCAAGGCATAGATGCTGTGCTCAACTACGAACACAACGAGTATCTCTATATGTGTGCAAAAGAAGATTTCTCGGGTTCGCACAACTTCACAAACTCATACTCAGTCCATCTTCAGAATGCTGCTAAGTATCAGCAAGCATTGAATAGGAGGGGGATAATGAAGTAAGTTAGGAGTTAGGAATTAGGAGTTAGGAATTTAGATTTGGAAATAAAAAGAATTAACAAATTAATATAAACAAACACTTAAAGCAACATGGAAAAGATTCGCGCTGCCATCGTCGGTTACGGCAATATTGGCAAGTACACTCTCGAAGCACTTCAGGCTTCACCAGATTTCGAAATTGCAGGTATCGTACGTCGTAACGGTGCAGAAAACAAGCCAGCAGAACTTGCTGACTATGCAGTAGTAAAGAGCATCAAGGAACTTGAGAACGTTCAGGTAGCAATCCTCGCAACTCCAACTCGTTCGGTTGAGGTATATGCTAAGGAGTGTCTCGCTCTCGGTATCAATACAGTTGACTCATTCGATATCCACACTAAGATTGTTGACCTCCGTCGTTCGCTCGACGAAGTTGCAAAGGCAAACAATGCAGTAAGCATCATCTCAGCAGGTTGGGACCCAGGTTCAGACTCAATCGTTCGTAC